>NZ_JAMYLA010000076.1:0-20934 GCF_040317725.1 Mesorhizobium sp. M1396
CCTTTGAACGGCGTTTTGGGGACCCGAAGTGTAGAGGCCACCACCCCGCCGCGGACCACGGGCGTATTTACCCCCGGGGGGGACAGGCGGGCAACCCCGGTGGGCGGCGGGGGGGGTTGGCGCTGCCGAACCCACCCCCCCCCCCGGCGCTGACCGAGGAGCTTTTCGACACGCTGCTGGAACTGCGGCTCAAGCGCTTTCGCGAGCTGGGGCGTTTCGACCTCCTGACGCAGACCCCGGTCGTCGACTTCTACCGCCACGCGGCGATGCAAGGCCTGTCCGATGGATCGGTGCGGCTGTTCGGGCTGCGCGTCGGTGAAGCCTGGCTCGCCTCCATCTACGTGCTGGCCAGAAAAGGCACGCTTCACACCCTCCTGCTCGGCATCGACCAGAATGCGGTCGCCAATGTCTCACCCGGCCTGACGATGATGGGCAAGCTGATGATGTGGGGGCGCGGACAGGGGTTCGACTATTTCGACCTGTCGGTCGGCAGCCAGGGCTACAAGGAACATATCGGTGCAGCGAGCTCGGTTCTGGCCGAGATCTGCGAACCGATGACGGTGCGGGGCAGGGCTGCGAACGCTGCCATTTTGCTGCGCAGCCGGGCCGAAGGCATGGCGCGATCACGTCCGCGGCTGCTCAAGGCAGTGCGGAGCCTGATGAGCCGCTTACGGCGATTGAAGGACTGAGGGAACGGCGTTTTGCCGGTCACGCCGACCGCGCTTGCCAATGCAGCAGGGCATCAAGGTACCCGCAAATTTGCTGACCTTCGACGTTCGCGTCGGAATAATTGTTTGCATCCGATTTTAGGTGGATGATAAAGGGTAGCCCTGTCGCGGACAGTATTGGAAAGAATTAGAGCTTCGGTGGTAAGGCCGGGTGACGGTTTTGAACCGAGGTTCTTTAATGATGCGAACAAGCTTGTCGGCAGGCTGGCTACCTCTGCATTGAAAGCAGCGATTGACGTTCGGAATAGTGCATTTGCGACAATTTTGTTAGGCGATTTCTGCGGTAGATCATCTCAATGAGTTCAAGATCCGGAAATGAAATTCGTTCCATACTCGTTATTCAGACAAAGTACATTGGAGATGTGACTCTGACATCTGCTTTGGTCCGCAATCTGCGTCTCTGCTATCCACAAGCATCTATGACAATGATTTGCGCCCCTGGCCTTAAGCAGTTCGTTGTCGCGCAAAATATTGCTGACGTTGCTGTTGGCTTCGAATTTCGCGGCAGAGGAAGGCCTCTGCTTAAGCGATTGAAGGAGTACTATGCCGTCATCTCTGATCTGCGGGGTCGAAAATTCGATCTCAGCATCGATCTTACCGATACAAGAACATCACGGATCATACACCATTTGATCGGCTCCCCACTTCGCGTCGGTTTCGATCCTCCCGAGCATCCGCTGAAGTTCTGGGAAATCCAGCCAGCAAACGTTCTGGCTGCGACCTTCGGACATGGCGGAGCCCATTATCTCTACAGGTATCTGTCTCCACTCGGCGCCCTCGGGTTGGAGATCCAGGATCCAACCCCTCGACTACAGCCAACCAAGGTTGCCCAAGAGGAGTGTGCCAGGCTTCTTTCGGAAAACGCATTGGCGAAGAAATCTTATGTGGCTGTGCATGCCGGCGCGAGGTCTGAGGGGCGTCGTTGGCCGCCGCAACATTTTGCCGCCGTCATTGATGAGGTCTACGCCAAAACCGGACTGCGGTCTCTGATCATCGGTGGGCCTGATGAAAAGCTCGTTGCGCAAAGCATAATCGAAACGGCAACGTCGCCGGTGGCCACCGTCGTCGGAAAGGCCTCGCTTGAAGTCCTTGTCGCGTTGTTGGCCGAAGCGGCAATTTTCCTTGGCAATGACAGCGGTCCGATGCACGTTGCAGCGTCTGTCGGAACCCCGGCGGTGGGATTGTTCGGTCTGCAGTCGCCTGCTCTATGGGGGCCGTTTGGTGTCCCCAACAGAACGCTTCGGCCGCCCATGCCTTGTCCATCCATCGCTCCATGCAACCATTGTGTTCAGCGGCTTCAAGTTGCTGAAGTCGCAGAAGCGACACTCGATCTCATCGAGGAAGTGCAAAAATCTTCTCGTTCGGGCACGCCGGTCTCATAGTTGGGCGGCAGCCAGAGCTGCAAGGAACATAGGTGCCGCGAGTTCGGTTCTGGCCGAACTGTGCGAAGCGATGACGACGCGGGGCAGAGGCGCGAACGCCTATATTTTCGCTGTGCGGCCGCACCGAGCGTTGTGTTCGCTCTAGACAGTCCGAGGCTGGATGCGCCGTTTGCAGCGATTGAACGACTGGTGTTGGCCGCATTCGAATTCGCGGAAGCCTGCCGCAGGCCGCATTCGGGCGCCTGCCTAAGGATGTTCTCGCAGAGGGTTAAGCCGCAGCTTGACAAAGCACCGGTGCGTGCCCACCTTGCCGCGGCCCGATTGGGGCTTTGGGGATACCGATGAAAAAGACTTACGAAAAGCCGACGCTCAACAAGCGTCAGCAGCTCTCGCGCGTCACGGCGGTCTTCGCCGGGTCGGCACCGACCTGACAGGCAACCGCCGTTCGGCGAACGCGACCATCAAACCCGCCGCCGCAAGGCGGCGGTTTTTTTGTGCCCGATCCCGATCAAGGCGCTTGCACCGAAATTGACAGGAGATCGCGTCTCCGTCATCCTTGAGCCCAGTCGCCAGGCTGCGGACAGCGGCCATGTTGCGTGTCAGGGCGACCGAGGGCAGCGTCATGTTCAGTCCCGTCATCGGCCAGAATTCCAAGCGCGCAGCGGTTCGCAAGGCGCTCGATCGCCACAAGGTCTACATCACCGCGCGGAGTTTTTCCGCCGGCACCTACCAGGCACGCGTTCTGGTCGACGGCGAGGCTTATTGGGTCGACGAGTTCCGGCTGAGCCAACTGCAACAAGGGCTGTCGCCAGCGGAGCTTGAGTTGACGCCGGCCACCGACGATTGAGAGCGTGACTGGCTTGTTCCTGGCCGCCGTGCTTCGCTCTTCGTCATGACAACCCCACCAAAACTCAAAGCCTATCGCGCCAAGCGCGAATTCTCGAAGACGCCGGAACCGGCCGGCGGGTTCATTGCCGGCGAAGGCAACCGCTTCGTCGTCCACAAGCATCACGCCACATCGGACCATTACGATCTGCGGCTGCAGGTCGGTGATGTCTTGAAGAGCTGGGCGGTGCCGCGCGGGCCTTCGCTCAATCCGGCCGACAAAAGGCTGGCGGTCGAGACCGAGGATCATCCGCTCGAATATATCGACTTCGAGGGTGTCATCCCCGAGGGCGAATATGGCGGCGGGCCGATGATCGTCTGGGACACCGGCACCTGGGCGCCGATGGACGATGTCGAGAAGAGTTTCAAGACCGGCGCCTTCAAGTTCCGGCTGGCCGGCGAGAAGCTCAATGGCGGCTGGATGCTGACTCGGCTGAAGCCGAAACCCGGCGAGGACCCGAGCAAGAAAAACTGGCTGCTGTTCAAGGAGCGCGATCTCGCTTCCGACACCGCGCTCGACATTCTCACCGCGCGGCCCGAAAGCGTCAAATCCGGGAAACGCATCGAGGAGTTGGTAGTGCCGGCGAAACCGGCCGCCAAACCCGCATCCAGAAAGGGTTCGCTGAAGCCAGGCACTTTGCCGGGCGCGTTCAAGGCCCCGGCACTTAGCCGCATCGAACCGCAACTGGCGACGCAGGTGCCAAAACCGCCGGATGGCGAGGGCACCAAAGAGGTCTGGCTGCACGAGATCAAATTCGACGGCTACCGCACCATGGCGCATCTCGCCGACAGCACGGTCAAGCTGATCACCCGTGGCGGCATCGACTGGACGAAGCGCTATGGCGACTTGGCCAGCGCCTTCGCCAAACTGCCGTGCCGCGATGCCATCATCGACGGCGAGATCGTCGTGCTCGACGCCAAGGGCATCAGCCGCTTCGCGCTTCTGCAGGACGCGCTGGCCGCGGGCGCAGGCAGCAAGCTGCACTTCTACGCCTTCGACCTTCTCCATCTCGATGGCTGGGACCTGACCAAGGCGCCGCTTGTCCGGCGCAAGGCGCTGCTGGCGCAATTGCTGACCGGCCTCGGCGCCAATTCCGCCATTCAGTTCTCCGACCATGTCGAGGGCTCGGGGCAGGGGCTCTACGATCAGGCGTCCGAACTCGGGCTGGAGGGTGTCGTCTCCAAGCGTGCCACCGCAATCTATCAGAGCGGCCGCACCAAGAGCTGGACCAAGACCAAGGCGCTGCAAAGCGATGACTTTGTCATTGCCGGCTACACCAAATCGGACGCGGCAGAGGGTCTGGCAGCACTCGGCCTTGCCGAATTCGAGGACGGTGAATTGCATTATCGCGGCAAGGTCGGCACCGGCTTCGATGCCGGGACCGCGGCTGAATTGCTCGCCAGGCTGGAGCCGCTCACAGCAGGCGCGACGGCGCCGGAGGGTGCGCCGCGCGAAATCATGCGCGAGATGAACTGGGTGAAGCCGCTGCTCTCGGCCCGCATCCACTACGCCAACCGCACATCGGACAATGCGTTGCGCCACGCGGTGTTCAGAGGCTTGCGCGATGTCGGCCTGTCGACGCCGGTTTCTTCAACACGCAAGCGGCTGATCTCGGAGGCCGACCTCGCCACCATCTGGGTGACCAACCCGACGCGGCGGCTGTTCGGCAAGACCGGCCCGACCAAGCTCGACATCGCCGTCTACTACGCGCTGGTCGGCGACTTCATGCTGCCGCACATTCTCGGCCGGCCGGTGTCGCTGGTGCGCTGCCCGACTGGCCTGCCGAAGGATTGCTTCTTCCAGCGTCATGCCTTCACCGGCATGCCGCCCTCGGTGGTGACGTTCGAGGCGACCAACTCCGAGGGCGAGACCAAATCCTACCTCTCGGTGGAAGGCGCCAAGGGCTATCTGGCGTTGGCGCAATTCGGCGTTGTCGAGTTTCACACCTGGGGCACCCACCGCACCAGCCTCGACAAACCCGACCAGATCGTTTTCGACCTCGACCCCGGCGAGGGGATTTCGTGGCGCGAGGTGGTCGAGGCTGCCGTGCACATCAAGAGCGAACTGGAGGGGCTGGGGCTGGTGCCGTTCGCCAAGACGTCCGGCGGCAGCGGCATCCACATCACCGTGCCGGTGACGGGCAAGCAGAACTGGAAGAAGCTGCACCAGGCGACCAACGCCATCGCCACGCATCTGGCCGCCACCGCACCCGACACCTTCACCACCACCATGGGCAAGGACAACCGCAAGAAGCGCATCTTCATCGACTATCACCGCAATGCGCGCGGCCATACGTCCGCTGCGCCTTACTCGCTGCGCGCCCGCACCAATCTGCCGGCCTCGACACCTGTGAGCTGGGCGGATCTGGAAACAATCGATGCGCCGCAGGATCTGAACTATGCCTCGCTGCCGGGGCTGTTGGCGACGTCAGGGGACCCATGGGCGGAGATTGATGAGTTCGCGCGGGATTTGCCGGTGGTTGGCGCAACGGCGAAGTAGACGCCGCCCAGGGTCATTGACATCGCATCAAATCGTGTGTATTTATACACACACATGAAGAGCGCCGATGTCATTTCAGCGTTGGTCGCTGATGGATGGTTCGAGGTAGCTCGAAAAGGCAGTCACGCTCAATTCAAGCACAACGACAAACCGGGACGGGTCACCGTTCCACACCCAAAACGAGACATTCCCATCGGCACCCTGCGTAGCATTGAAAAGCAATCTGGACTGAGACTGAGGTGAGAGACATGAAGCAGTATATCGGAGTTATCCATAAGGATGCCGAAAGCGACTTCGGCGTGTTTTTCCCTGATTTTCCTGGGGTTGTAACCGCCGGGAAGGACTTGGACGACGCCCGAGCTATGGCTGAAGAGGCGCTGGCTTTCCACGTTGACGGTCTGGTTGAGGATGGCGAAGCTATTCCGGAGCCATCCTCTCTAGAAGATGTCATGGCGAGCAAGGACAACCGAACCGGTGTTGCGATCCTGGTTTCGCTGAAAGCTGAAGCGAAGAAGGTTGTTCGGGTCAATGTCACCATTCCCGAGGATATTCTCCGTCAGATCGATCAGTATGCGGAATTACACGGCTACAATCGGTCTGGCTTTCTAACTGCTGCGGCGAAGAAGGTAATGGAACTCGGAACCGCATAATTTACCGCGCAGGATGCTTGACCGTCGCGCGCGCATCCATCTGCAGGCTCGCAGAACCCAGGTTCTGTGAAGCTTGCGCCCCCGCCTCCATCGACGCTTCCAACAATTTGAATTATTCTCTGTCTTCGCCCCCTAGGCGTATTGGAAGATTTCGTCAGGGATTTGCCGGTATCGTGCGGGGTCGGTGTAGGATTTCCGTAGCCTCGTTCGTCCTTCGGACGAAAAAGCGCTGCAGTAATGTCAGTGCATGGCCGCGTAGGAGTTTATCATGGCGCCCAGGGCAAGTTGGAAAGGTTACCTCAAACTCAGCCTCGTCAGCTGTCCGGTGCGGCTATACCCCGCCACCAGCGCGAGCGAGCGCATCAGCTTCAACCAGTTGCACAAGAAGACCCACAACCGCATCAACATGAAGCCGGTCGACCCGGAACTCGGGCTCGTCGAGCGTTCGGATCTGGTCAAGGGTTACGAATACGAGGACAAGCAGTACATCATCATCGATGATGCCGACCTCGACGCGGTGCGAATCGAATCCAACCACACGATGAACATCGAGGCTTTCGTCGACGAGGACGAGGTCGACGTCATCTATCAGGACGCGCCGTATTATCTGGCGCCCGATGGCGCGATGGCGGAAGAAACCTTCGCCGTGCTGCGCGAAGCCATGCGCAAATCCGGCAAGCTGGCGATTGCCCGCCTTGTACTGTCCAGCCGGGAACGCGTGGTGACGATCGGCCCCCGCGAGAACGGCATGTTCGTGTGCACGTTGAGGAACCCGAACGAAGTGCGCGGCACAGCTGAATATTTCGGCAACATCCCAGCCGGCAAGCCCGATCCGGAAATGCTGCAACTCGCCGAGGCGCTGATCAAGCAGAAGGAAACCACCTTCGATCCGAAGAACTACGAGGACCGCTACGAGGCGGCACTCATGACGATGATCCGCGAGAAGCTGAAGGGCCACAAGCCGATCATCGCGGCGGCACCCGAGCGCGGCAATGTCATCAATCTGATGGATGCGCTGAAGGCGAGCTTGTCGCAGTCGAAGCCACCGGCCAAGTCGAAGAGCAAGGCCGACGAGGTCGCCAAGCCCGCCGCCAGGAGGGCGGCAGCGGGCGGCGCTGCCGAAAATCCGCTGAAGGCCAATCTGCTGAAGGCGGTCGGCAAGAGCAAGAAATGACGGCACCGGCCGTCCTGGTCCCAGGGGCCGTCTTTGGTACCATCGGCGCGCTGGCGGCGTTTCCGCTGCGGCTGGCCGCACGCGAAGTCGAGCGCCAGCACGGCCAGTTGCGGCACGGCGTTGTCAGGCGCACCACGCATGTCGTGTTCGGGCGCGCGCTATTGGCCAAGGCCGGGCTCTCCAGGAACGGTGACGTCGAGATCGAGCGCCGCGTCTCCGCTGAGCGTGTGGCTGGGCGCGTACTCCTCAGTGAAAACGGTTTCCTGCGCCTGCTCGGGCTGATGAAGGCGCCGGAGGCGTCCTCACTGTCCAGGCAATCTCTGATCGAGCAATCGCGGCTATCGGGTGCCGACCTCGGCCTGCTCAGCCTGTTCGACGCTTTCGAGCATGACAGCGAACCCTATTCCTTCCGCGACCTGATCCTGGCGCGCAAATATGCCGGGCTCATCGCCGGCGGTGCGACATGGGGCGCGATCGCGCGCTCCGTCCATCGTTCCGGCCCGGTGGCTTCGCTCACCGCCAAGTCGCTCAATGTCGGCTCGCAGCACGGGCGCGCCGACGCTATCTATCTCGAGGATGGCCAGAGCGAACTCGACGGCCAATTGCTGTTCGATTTGGGCAACGCCGGTTCGACAGGCGACGATACGCTGGAAGAATTGTTCACCGAGGCCGAAGCGGCGGAGGAGGGCGGCGACCATGAAGGGGCTGCCGCGCTCTACCAGCGCTGCCTGGCCATCGACCCGAGCGACGCGATAGCCGCCTTCAACCGCGCCAACTGCCTGCGCGCCGGGGGCCACGCGGCGGACGCCGCGCACGATTATGCCCGGGCGATAAAACTCGACCCGGCCTTCGTCGAAGCCTGGTTCAACCTGGCCGGGCTGATGAGCGAGCAGGGCCGCGAGGCCTCGGCGCGAAGGCACCTGCAGAAGGCGATCGCACTCGACAAGACCTATGCCGATCCGGTGTTCAACCTCGCCCGGCTGGAATTCGACGCCGGCAATCTGCTGGAGGCGCGGCGGCTGTGGGCGCGGTATCTCGAACTCGACGCGGAGTCCGAATGGGCGAGGGTTGCAGCCAAGGGCGTGCAGTTCGTGGATTTGCAGCTGGCGCGGACGGCGGGGTGAGGATGATTGGCGAAGGCCGCGATGACAGCGTCGCCGTCGCGCGGGACATCACGTCATGACCACCTTCCTCTTCGACGGCCACGACACCGCCCCCATCACCATTCTGCTCGCCCATGGCGCCGGCGCGTCGATGGATTCGCCTTCGATGACGGCCACCGCCAAGGCGCTGGCCGCGGCCGGCTTCCAGGTGGCGCGTTTCGAATTCCACTATATGGCCGCGCGCCGCTATGGCCACCGCAAGCCGCCGCCGCGGGCCGAGACGGTGAACCCGGAATACATCAAGGCGATCGCCGACCTCAGGGGCAAGGGCGTGGCGGGACCGTTGATCATCGGCGGCAAATCGATGGGCGGGCGCGTCGCCTCGATGGTGGCGGACGAGATGTTTGCCAAGGGTGAGATCGCCGGGCTGCTGTGCCTCGGCTATCCTTTCCACCCGCCGGCCAAGCCTGAGCAATTGCGCACCAAACACCTCGCCGACCTCAAGACGCCAACGCTGATCTTCCAGGGCACGCGCGACGAGTTCGGCACCAGGGACGAAGTTGCCGGCTATGGGCTCTCCGACAGCATTGAGGTTGTCTGGTTGGAGGATGGCGACCACGACCTGAAGCCGCGCAAGAATGTCTCGGGCTTCTCCACCGCCGACCATCTGAAGACGCTTGCCGAGACGGTGAAGGCTTGGGCAGGCAGGGTCGCCTCCTGACCCGTAGATGAAGATAGCCTCCTTCAACATCAACAACATCAACAGCCGGCTGGAAAACCTGCTGGCGTGGCTGACCGTCGCAAAGCCCGATGTCGTCTGCCTGCAGGAACTGAAAGCGCGCGACACGCAGTTCCCGCGCTCGGCCCTTGCGGCGGCCGGATATGGCGTGGTGTGGAAGGGCGAGCCGAGCTGGAACGGCGTCGCCATCCTGGCGCGGGGTGCCGAACCGGTGCTGACCCGCGATGTCCTGCCTGGTGATGATGCCGACAGCCAGAGCCGCTACATCGAGGCGGCGGTGAATGGCATCATCATCGCTTGCCTCTATGCACCGAACGGCAATCCTCAGCCCGGACCGAAATTCGCCTATAAGCTCGCATGGCACGCGCGGCTGGAGGCGCATGCCGAACAGCTGCTCGACACAGGCCTGCCTGTGGTGCTGGCCGGCGATTACAACATCGTGCCCGAGCCGCGTGATATCTACCCCACCCGCTCCTATGACGACAACGCGCTGGTGCAACCGGAAAGCCGGGCTTCGTTCGCCGCGTTGCTCGAGCAGGGCTGGACGGACTCGCTGCGCAAGAAGCATCCGAAGGCGACGCTCTACACATTCTGGGATTATCGCCGCAACCGCTGGCCGCGCGACGCGGGCTTGAGGCTCGACCACATCCTGCTGTCGAAGAAACTGGCGCGGCGCCTGACGGCCGCCGGCATCGACCGCGACGTGCGCGGTAAGGATGGTGCCAGCGACCACGCGCCGGTGTGGGTGGAATTGAAGTAAGGCGACTGCTTTCAAGCCACTGGCGGCGATGGCCTGCCGCTTACCGCCGCCAGCATCATCTGTGCAGCGTCGTCGTCGCAGGCTAGTCTGTTGCAAAGTGCCCCAACGCAACCGGATTGCCCATGAACACCGACTCCAACAGGACTTGTCGATCGAGGCCGCATGCCTGACCTTGGCCTCGTCGAGATGAGATACTGTTCGGGGCCGTCGTGGTGCTTGCGGCTGCCGTCTGCGCGACTGCATTGTCGGCACTGCCGGCGCACGACTTCGCGGATCGGATTATAGCGCCAGTCGGCTGCCGTGGTCGACGCGGACGGGGGGGCGCATTGTTGGGATGGCTCGGGCGCCCGCGTCAACCAGGGCGGCTCGTACCGCCGCATTAGGAGCATTGCATATTGCGCGTCGGCCGAAACTTCCGCGAAAGCGGAATAGGCCGGGGGCTAAAGTGCGGATTCGAGGCCCGAATCTCGCGTCTAAAAACAGTTTCTCTTTCTTGCAGGCGCGTGCCCGAGGCGGCGGTCGCGGTGCCCAAGGCGCGGACAGTCGCGGCGGCGAAGGACGGCAAGATGCTGGCGCGCTGAGGGTGCCGCCTGAGGGCGGAACGGCAAGGAGAAAAATGGCCCGGCGGCCAGGTGCAAAGGGAGGCACGCCGGGCCCGGCCGACTTCTGGCGGTCATCGGCCGACCTCTATATTCGGTGTCTCTAATATTAATGCAAGCGGCCCGATGGATAAATGCCCTCGTCCCGAGCGTCAAACCGCGCCAGCCGCCATCAGCACCAGCCTGACGGCCGCTGCGCTTCAGACAGCGGCCGTGCCCTGCGCGGTGGTAATTTCGATATCGTTCAGTAGCGGTAGAAGTCGCAGATGCGCACCTTCCCTGATCACCCAGTGGCGATGGCGCCAATGCCTCGTCACCTTCACGAAGCAACGGCGATCGTGATGTCCGCGCCGGTAATGATCACGGTCGTGGTGCCGGCGCCGGCAGTGCCGCCCCATATCCCCGTTGCCCGTCGTGATGATGAGACTCGCGCCTTGCGCCGGGGCGACGATGACGGGTGAGGCTCGATCAGTTTGCCGCTTTGCCATCCGCCGCCTGAATCGATCGGGCGGGCGGCGAAGACAGCGCGCGCTGATCCGGTGGCGGCTCGCTGAAATAGAGCGAACCGCCCAGGACGAGGAACACGATGCCCACCGTCATCAACCCGACCATCAGCACGGCAATCGCCGTACCTGGGCCATGGCCTGTCTTGACGATAATGGATCGACGGGGCATCGCGCTGTTCCTCCGAATTGGATGTCGACTGTCGTCCTGCCAGGCCTTTGCGACAAACGACAAGCGGCGCCCGATGTTCCCGTGTGCGGGCTTCAATCGGTCACATCGGGCTTTTGCGTTCTCCCGTGGGACCAAGGTCTTAGCGGTCGGACGCAAAGGTCCAAGGGGGCCTGTTCGGTTCCGGCAATGTCCATTGGACGTTCCATTATTTTAGTCAAAACTGATATAATGCCTGGGCAAAAACTTAGCCGGCCAAGCGTCTTTCGCGAATAATTCGGGCACGGAAAATGTGGTTTTGGCAAGTTGGTCAACAAGATGGTCAAGATGAGTGACGCCGCCTAGCGTCGCCAGCCTCTCTGCAAGTGCTCCGGCTTAGGTCTCGTCGAACCGGCCTTCGCGGGTCGGGTGGCGTTGATCGCGGCTTCTTCCTGATCGTCGGGCAAGGCTTCGTCGCTGTTCTGGTAGGCGTTGTCGTCGTCTTCTTCGGGCAGTTCGCCGTCCTTCTCGATGTCGCCGTTTTCGGAGTCGGGCAGGATCTGGCCGCCCTTGACCGCGTCCCAATCCTGCTGCTCGATGGTCGGGCCATCGGCCCGCGGTGCATCATCTTCGATGTCGGTGCGTGGTTTGCCGCGCGGTGCCATGCTGGCCTCCAATCCTTCAAAAGACTGGAGGCGAAACTCACGGTGCCGGCGTTTGTTCCCGCGCCCGACTCGCCAAGACGGGGCGTGAGTCTGGATCGCCGCTGGCTTGCACGTCAGCCTATGACTGGTTTGGTCGACCAGCGGATTGCGGTGTCTGTCGTGGCCAGACCCATCTATTATTTGCGTGTGCGAAAGACAAGTCCGGTGAACGGCGCCACGGGACACGACAAACATCAAGGTGAATCGCATTAATATCTGCCCCAGATCGGCAGTTTACCCGTGAAGCTGGAGAGCTATTCCGCGCCAATTTCCGAGCATCGTTCCAACAACCATTGAATACCATGGCCAACCTCGTGATGCCTTCAATTCTTAAATTTGGAATGGAACCCCGGACCTGCGGTGGAGTTTCCATGCAGGGCGGAAGTTCTGTTACCAATAGGAGAATGGTCATGAAACTTCATCTTTCGAGTGCGGCGACCGCGATCGTCCTGATGGGCGGTATCGGTGCGGCGCTGGCGGAGAATGTCGTCGTCGTCCAGCCGGAACAGGAGACGGTCGTTCGCGAATACATCAAGAGGGAGCCGCTTGCGTCGGTGAACCTGCTGGGCGTCGAGCTCAAGCTCGGCTCGTCGGTGCCGGACACGGTCGAACTGCGTGAGGTACCCGACGTCAGATATCGCGTCGCCGTTATCAATCACCGGACGGTCCTGGTCGATCCCGAGACCCGTCAAATCGTCGAGGTCCTGCGCTGAATGATGGCGCCGACACAAGGTTGCCGCGTCGGACTTGGGAAAAGCCCGTCACGACCTGGCGGTCGTGGCGGGCTCTGTTTTTGAGGCCTGCCATGCCTGGTCTATTCGGCGGCGGCGGAAATTCTCGGCAACATCCGGGCCGACAAGGCCGAAAAGGCCGAGGAGATCGAGAGCGACCTCGGCTATTTCTACGAGGATGGCCTGTAGGGGAACCATCTCGACGAGATCGACGAGACGTTTCTTGCCGACATCGACAGGCTGTGGATGTCGGCCGTCGACACGAGGCGGGCGGTTGAAGCTGCCAACCTCCCCACGGGGGAGGGAGGTCGGCCGGCTAGCCCTTCAGCTCACTCGGCTGCCAGCTTGTCTTGCGTGTTCGTGTCGAAGTCACTGGCGTCGTGGCGCTCGTGCAGCTGTAGGGCAGGCTCGCCGAAGGCCCGGTTGACCATGCGGCCGCGCTTGACCGCCGGGCGGGCGTCGATCGCCTGGGCCCAGCGCTGCACATGCTTGTACTCGTGCACGGACAGGAACTCAGCGGAATCGTTATACATGCGGCCAAGCGCCAGCCCGCCATACCAGGGCCACACCGCCATGTCGGCGATGGAGTAGTCCTTGCCGCCGAGGTATTGCGACACCGCCAGCCGGCGGTCGAGCACGTCCATTTGGCGCTTCACCTCCATCGAGAAGCGGTCGATGGCATATTCGAACTTTTCCGGCGCGTAGGCGTAGAAATGGCCGAAGCCGCCGCCCAGATACGGTGCCGAGCCCATCTGCCAGAACAGCCAGGACAGCACTTCGGCGCGGGCCGGCTGCTCGCTGGGCAGGAATTCGCCAAATTTTTCGGCGAGATAGACCAGGATCGAACCGGATTCGAAGATGCGCACAGGCGTCTTGCCGCCGCGGTCCATCAGAGCGGGGATCTTGGAGTTGGGATTGACCTCGACGAAGCCGCTGCCGAACTGGTCGCCATCGTTGATGCGGATCAGCCAGGCATCATATTCGGCGCCCTTGTGGCCGCGTGCCAGAAGTTCCTCCAGCATGACCGTCACCTTGACTCCGTTTGGCGTTGCCAGCGAATAGAGCTGCAGCGGATGCTTGCCGACGGGCAGTTCCTTGTCATGCGTCGGGCCGGCGATCGGCCGGTTGATGCTGGCAAAGGCGCCTCCACTCGGCTTGTTCCATGTCCATACTTTCGGCGGGGTGTATTCGGTCATCTCGGGGCCTCGTGCTCGGGGGGCTTGTGGAAAGGATGGGCTGATCCATCTACAGCTAGGGCTGCGGATCGGGAAGTTCAACTTGCGTTGAACTATTGTTTTATGCCGACGCCGCAGCGAGCTTCTTCCGCGTAAGGGGAGAAGGTCAGCACTACACCCCTTGCACCATCTCCCATGCGGCATAGGTATATGAGATATCGCCTCGCCAAAGCATTGCATCGCAGGACAAAAGCATGACCATCAATCCCAATCCGCGCTCGGTCGTTGCCGTGCGTGCCACCGTTCCCGAGGATGCCTTTACGGCCGGAGCGCTGGGCACGCTCAGGGAAGGCAGCGGCGTCGTCATTCGCGGTGACGGGCTCGTGCTGACCATCGGCTACCTCATCACCGAGGCGGACGAAGTCTGGCTGACCAGCCATGACGGCCGCGTCGTGCCCGCGCACGCGCTGGCATATGACCAGGAATCGGGCTTCGGCCTGGTGCAGGCACTGGCACCGCTCGGCCTGCCGGCGGTGGCGCTGGGCGATGCCGGCAAGGCGAAGGTCGGAGACGCCGTCGTGCTGGCGGACGGCATCGGCCAGTCGGTGCAGGCAAAGATCGTCACCAAGCAGGAATTCGCCGGTTATTGGGAGTATCTGCTTGACGAGGCGATCTTTATTGCGCCGGCGCACCCGTCCTGGGGCGGGGCAGGGCTGTTCGGTTCCGACGGCTCGCTGCTCGGCATCGGTTCGCTGCGCCTACAGATGAGCCGCAACGGCGAAGTCGCCGACATCAACATGGTGGTGCCGATCGATCTGTTGCCGCCGATTCTCGACGATCTGCTGACGCGCGGCCAGGTGGCCAAGCCGCCGCGCCCGTGGCTCGGCGCGTTGTCGGCCGAAAGCGACGGCAGAGTGGTGGTGATGAGCGTGACCGAAGGCGGCCCGGCGGCCAAGGCTGGCCTGCGCGAGGGCGACATCATTTCCGACATTCGCGACGGGGCGGTCGACGGACTGGCCGATTTCTACCGCAAGCTGTGGGAGAGCGGCTCGGCGGGTGCCGAGATCCCGATGCGGGTGTTGCGCGACGGCCGCGAAACCTGGCTGCGCGTCAAATCGGCCGACCGCAGCAGTTTTCTGAAGAAGCCGCAGCTGCAGTAGGCGCGCCAGCCCGCGATGCATCCGAGACTGCTCAAGACTTTCCTGGCGGTGGCGCGAAACCGCAACATCACGCGTGCCGCGGAGGTGGTCCACCTCGCGCAATCGAGCGTCAGCGACCAGATCCAGGCGCTCGAAACGGAGCTTGGCGCTGTGCTGTTCACGCGCGCGAAGTCAGGTCTCGAACTGACGCCGGCGGGTATCGCGCTTAGGCCTATCGCCGAGGACTTGTTGCGGCTCGATGGCGAGGCGCGCGCGGCCGTGCAGGCGGCGGCCGGACAGACAAGCGGGCAGGTGACCATCGGCGCGCTGGAGACGATTGCGTCGGCCCGGCTGGCGACCTGGCTGGCTGGGTTCCAGGCCGGCCATCCCGACATCACCGTACGGATGAAGGTGGCGGGCAGCGGCGCGCTGCTGCGCCAGCTGGAGGACGGCGAGATCGATGTCGCGTTCTGCTTCGACCGTCGTGATGTGGGGAAGGACGCCGCCGGCGAACACCTCGCCAGGCGCACGATAGCGGCCGAACCGCTGGTGCTGGTCGCGGCTCCGGGGCAGGGCAGCGTGCCGAGCGACTTGGCCGCGCTTGCCGCACTGCGCTTCGTGGCCACGGAGCCCGGATGCATCTACCGGCATATATTCGACGCAGCCTTTGCGGAGGCGGGCGTTGCCGCGCCAAAACTTGCCGCTGAAGTCGGCAGCATCGGCACCATTGCGCGGCTGGTGACGGCCGGCGCGGGGCTCGGCCTCGTTCCACGCCTTGCCGTCAACGAAGCGCTCGCGCGTGGCGACATCGTCGAAATGCCGTGGCCCGGCGGGATACGCACGGCGCCGCTGACGATGATCTGGCGCCGCCAGCGCGTTCAGCCGCCGGCGCTCAAGCAATTGCTCACTGCCATGCGCGACACGCTGGTGCCGGTCCCGTCGCCCGCCCAGGACTGGTTCAGGCCTTGAATCGGCGAACCGCTCCAAGCCCTTGTTTGCAAACAACTCCTGACGAAGGCAGCGGCGGTCTAGACCAGGCGGTGGCCACCCTCGACATGCAGCGTCGTTCCCGTGGTAAAGCCGTTGCCGATCAGGAAGGCGATGGCGTCGGCGATGTCGTCGGGTTGGCCGATCCGCGCGACTGGCAACCGCTCGGCCATCGCTGCCAGCGTCTCGTCTTTGCGATCGCCGGCCACCTGGGCCCAGATCGCGGTGTCGACCCAGCCGGGCGACATGGCATTGACGCGGATCGGCGCGAGTTCGACGGCCAGCGCCCGCACCAGCCCTTCGAGCGCCGCATTGACCGCGGCAACGACGGAGCCGCGCGCGGCCGGCCGATGGGCGGCGATGCCGGAGACGAAGGTCATCGAGCCGGTGGCTGGCAAGCGTGGAGCGCCGTGCTTGGCGAGCAGGAGCGGGCCGTAGAGCTTGCTTTCGACAACCCTTTGCGCCGCCTTCAGGTCAAGTGCCGGCAACAGCTGGTAGGCGCCTTCGATGTCGGCCGCGGTGCTGACGATATGGTCGAGCCCGCCGATCCGTGTGAACAGCGCCACGACCTGCTCTTCCCGGGTGATGTCGGCGACAGCCACCTCCAGCCCGGCGGGATTGCCCAGCGTTTCGCGCGCCTGCTGCAGCCGGTCCTCGCCACGCCCGGCGATGACGACCGCAGCACCGGTCTCGACGCAGCGCCTTGCCAGCGCCAGGCCCATGCCGGAACCGCCGCCGACGATCAGGATTTTCTGTTTCGACGTGCTCATTGCGCTCTGCCTTTGGTTGGATGGACATGGCTGTGAATTGGCAGTTCGGCGTGGCAAAGGGAAACGGAAGAAACCGATGATGTCATCGGCAATGCCGATGGCGTAGAAGCAGCCGCTCACCCATCGCAAGCGATAAAGGCCTCGCCCGAGTCCCAATCCTGAAGGCTATAGTCTGGCCTCCAGGAAGAATGCCGTCGGCGGAACCGCCAACAGAGGGGGCGCGAAGGAACGCCGTACGCGCCCGACAAGCTTGCTGACGGAACTGACAGCAATTCATGCCACGATGCCGGTCAATGACGATAGGCGCGATTCTGGAGGCGGGACGACAGTGAAAGCGATGGCGCGGACGGCACCGAACAGGCAGACCAACTGATGGCGCCGGTCAAAGTCGATCCCGACAAAGTCCGGGAGTTTCCGGATCCGGAAAGCTTCCATGCCTGGCTCGGCAAGCACCACGCCACGGAAAGCGAAATCTGGATCAAGGTGCACAAGGTGGGGTCGGGGCTGAAGTCGATCACGCCGAAGGAAGCCATCGACGTGGCGTTGTGCTTCGGCTGGATCGACGCGGTACGCAAGGGGCTGGACGACAAGAGCTTTCTGCAGCGCTACACGCCGCGCGGCAAGAAGAGCATCTGGAGCAAGATCAACATCGACAATGTCGCGCGGCTGGTCGCCGAGGGCAGCATGACCGAGGACGGGCTGAGGCAGGTCGAGGCGGCCAAGGCCGACGGACGCTGGGCGCGGGCCTATGGCAGTGGCAAGGAGATGAAAATCCCCGATGATTTGCAGGCTGCCATCGATGCCGATCCGGCAGCCAAGGAGATGCTGGCAAAGCTCAGCGCGCAGAACCGCTTCGCTCTCGCCTTCCGCACCCACAACATGAAGACCGAGGCCGGTCGCAAGAAGAAGATCGAGACGTTTGTGGCGATGCTGAAGCGCGGCGAGACGATCTATCCGCAGGGGAAGAAGTAGGGCTGCGACTATCGTCCAGCCATTGGCGCCGCGGTGTCTATCCTGAAGTGAACGTATTGTGTTGATGCAAGAGATTGGTCGAGCGGGCCCTTGCCCGTGCGACCGTCGGCGTTAAAGGCTGCTGCCGGCAAGGATGATGCCGAAGCCGGCCAGGCAGATGGCGCTGACTTGTCGCAGCGATCGCTGGCCGAGCAGGTTTGAACCGCTGCGGCGAACCATCAGGCCGACGACGATCCAGGCCGCTCCCGCGAGGCCGACCAGAGCGGCGATCGTGGTCAGAAGCTGCACCGTCATGCTTTCGGACTGAACCAGCAAGGCGACGATCGTTGCCTTGGGATTGACGAGCGTGGTGACGAAAACCTGCCTTACTGTCACCAGCCGAACCTCGACGCCGGGATCCTCAGTGATCCAGATGCTGTAGGCGAGCCAGAACAGCCACAGCACCGCACAGATCCTCACGCCGGTCCGTAGCTCGATCTGGGCACCCGTGGAGATCAGGGCGGCCAGTGCGGCCACCGCCAGGATGATCGCCATATAGGCAAGCACAGCCGCGCCCAGCATCGGCACCGTGCGCCGCGCCCCGGATGAAATGGTCGAAAAGGCCAGAAGGATGTTGGTTGGTCCGGGCGTCAGCAACAGCCCGCCCAGCGCCAGAAGATCAAGGTCGAGCATCCCAGGCCATTGTCCTGTATCGTGTCAATCGGCCTGGACTGGTAGCGGCAGCGGCGCAATGAGTCGAGCCGACACGGAACCGCGGGGGTGAGCGCCGCTTGCCATCCGCATTAAGCAGTTGAACATCTGAATCGTCGAGCCGCTGTAACTATTTGATTTTACGCTATTCTGGACAGAAAGTCCGCGGCGCGATTTCGCGGAAGTTGCGGCCAAGAAAAAAGCCGCCCTCGCTTTTGCGAGTGGCGGCCTTTTCCCGGGATGATGTTGGAGAGATCAAGCAGCCTTGGCGTGCTTGTTGCCGTGCTTCCTGCCGTGCGCTTCTTCACAATGTTGATGGTCTCTGGCCTGCCGGCCATCTCCTCCACACGGGGAGATCGCTGTATGCGGCGCTTGCGCCTCTTCCCTCGATGCCGTCATTCGCGTAAGGCGCCGGGCAAATCCTTTCATCGCACGCATTGTCCCGGAACCGCATGATCAGACTTGAAAGCATCAGCAAGCAGAACGGCCGTCAGCTTGTCTTCATCGAGGCGTCGGCGGCCCTGCAGAAGGGCGAGAAGGTCGGCCTCGTCGGACCCAACGGTGCCGGCAAGACGACGCTGTTTCGCATGATCACCGGCCAGGAGCAGCCCGATGAGGGTCAGGTGCAGGTCGATCGCGGCGTCACCATAGGCTATTTCAGCCAGGACGTCGGCGACATGGATGGTCATAGCGCGGTGGCCGAAGTGATGAACGGCGCCGGACCGGTGAGCGAAGTCGCTGCCGAAATGGCAGCGCTCGAGGCGGCCATGGCCGATCCCGAGCAGGCCGAACAGATGGACGAGATCATCGAGAAATATGGCGAGGCGCAGCACCGCTTCGAGGAGCTCGACGGCTATGCGCTGGATGGCCGCGCGCGGGAAGTGCTCAATGGTCTCGGCTTCTCCCAGGAGATGATGGACGGCGATGTCGGCAAACTCTCCGGCGGCTGGAAGATGCGCGTGGCACTGGCCCGCATTCTTCTGATGCGGCCCGACGCGATGCTGCTCGACGAGCCGTCGAACCATCTCGACCTGGAAAGCCTGATCTGGCTGGAATCCTTCTTGAAGAACTATGACGGCGCGCTCTTGATGACGTCGCACGACCGCGAGTTCATGAACCGTATCGTCAACAAGGTGGTCGAGATCGACGGTGGCTCGCTGACCGCCTATTCCGGCAATTATGAATTCTACCAGCAGCAGCGGGCGATCGCCGACAAGCAGCAGCAGGCGCAGTTCGAGCGCCAGCAGGCGATGCTGGCCAAGGAGATCGCCTTCATCGAGCGCTTCAAGGCGCGCGCCTCGCATGCCGCCCAGGTGCAGAGCCGGGTGAAGAAGCTGGACAAGATCGACCGCGTCGAGCCGCCCAAGCGCCGCCAGACCGTTTCCTTCGATTTTCAGCCTGCGCCGCGCTGCGGCGAGGACGTCGTCACGCTGAAGAACGTCCACAAGGGTTACGGCAGCCGGTCCATCTATGAGGGCCTTGACTTCCAGGTCCGCCGCCGCGAGCGCTGGTGCATCATGGGCGTCAACGGCGCCGGCAAGTCGACGCTTTTGAAGCTGGTCGCCGGCGCTTCCGACCCAGACACCGGCACGGTCGCGCGTGGCCCGAGCGTCAAGATGGGCTATTTCGCCCAGCACGCCATGGAAGTGCTGGAAGGCGAGCGCACGGTGTTCCAGACGCTGGAGGACGCATTCCCGCAGGCCGGCCAGGCGCCGCTTCGGGCGCTCGCCGGCTGTTTCGGCTTTTCCGGCGACGAGATCGAGAAGAAATGCCGCGTTCTGTCAGGCGGCGAGAAGGCGAGGCTGGTGATGGCGCTGATGCTGTTCGATCCGCCCAATCTGCTGGTGCTGGACGAGCCGACCAACCATCTCGACATCGCCACCAAGGAGATGCTGATCACGGCGCTCTCGCAATATGAAGGCACCATGCTGTTCGTCTCGCACGACCGGCATTTTCTGGCAGCACTCTCCAACCGGGTGCTGGAGCTGACGCCTGAAGGCATCCACACTTATGGCGGCGGCTATACGGAATATGTCGAGAGGACGGGGCAGGAGGCTCCTGGGTTGCGAAGCTAAGGAGACGGCGGTTATTTGTGAGGAAGAGTTCCATGTACCCTCCACAATGCGTGGGAAAGGCTCCGGCATGAGAATTGCAATGTCGGTCGCTTTGGCCGCGACCATGGCGGGATGCGCGACCTCTCCGGTCGACTATGGGACCTCGCTTTCGCAGCAAGACCAGAAATGGGCGTCGCCCGAATGCCAACAAGCCCGCATGGCGGCTTCGGACTACGAGGCTCGCGAGAAAGAGCATCCGGGATGGGGTTTTGGCGTCTTGCTTGGCCCGTACTCAATGGGGCTCGTTGCAGCCATCAAGGAGCATGAGCAGAAGCAACGAAAGTTGTTTGCCCGCGAGGTGCACCTGCAATGCTCAAGCCTCCCGCTGCCGAAGGAGTTGCAGGGCGATCTAAACCCCGCGAGTGCTCAGACAAAATATCCATAGCCACGACCGACGGGCTAGGGCCTGTTGAGATTCATCTGGAGTTTATCACGGCGGCGGCGAGATGGATGATGGCGTTGAAGCTCTGGTCGGTTTTGT
>NZ_JAMYLA010000077.1:0-20386 GCF_040317725.1 Mesorhizobium sp. M1396
CGTCCGTCAGTACAAATCGCGCCATTCAAAGCTTGAATCACAATCAGGCTCAAAGTGGAATCCTGAATCTCAACAGGCCCTAGGCCCTGGTCGTCGATGACCGCGAGGCGGTTGTCCGATTATCCCCCTGCCAGCCTCGGCAGCAGGAAGATTTCGGCGCCTTTTGGCAATTCCTTCGACCAGGTGTCGCGATAGATCGTTCCGTCGATGGCGACGGCGATGCCTTTGTCGATCAAGGGCTCGAGGCCGGGATACTGTTCAGCCAGCTTCCTGAACAGCTCCCTTATGTCCTTGGCCTCGATCTCGACCTTGTTCTTGCCTCCGGCGACAGCACCTAGCGATCCCCAGAGCGTCACTTCGACCATCAGCCTGCCCGTTCCTCCAGCGCCGCCAGAATGCGCGGCGGCGACATCGGGATATGCGTCATCCGCACCCCGACCGCATTCGACACCGCATTGGCGATCGCGGCTAGCGGCGGCACGATCGATGTCTCGCCGACGCCGCGCACCCCGTAAGGGTGGTTGGGGTTGGGGATTTCGAGGATCTGCGTGTCGATCATCGGCAGATCCGAGCAGACCGGGATGCGATAGTCGAGGAAGCCGGGGTTCTGGAGCCGCCCGTCCTTGCCGTAGATATACTCCTCGTTGAGCGCCCAGCCGATGCCTTGCGCGGCACCGCCCTGGTACTGTCCCTCGACATAGGTCGGGTGCACCGCCTTGCCGGCATCCTGCACGACCGTGTAGCGCAGCACCCTGGTGGCGCCGGTCTCGGGATCGACCTCGATATCGCAGATATGCGTGGCGAAGGAGACGCCCGCGCCGTCGGCGACGAGCTCGCTGTGGCCGGCGATCGGTCCGCCGGTCTTGCCCGACTCGACCGCGATCTCCTTCAGCGACAGCCGCCCAAGATTGCCGTGCTTCTCGCCCTTGGCAATCGCGTGGCCTTTTTCCCAGACCACGTCGTCGACGGAAATGTCCCACATCTGCGCGGCGCGTTCCCGCAGGATCTTGATTGCGTTGCGGGCGGCCGAGATCGTCGCCATGGAGGACGAGAAGGTGCCCCGGCTTCCGTCCGTCATGTCGTTGTAGCCGAGGCTGGAGGTGTCGGCGACAATCGCCTTGACCTGCTCGTAGGCGATGCCGAGTTCCTCCGCCGCCACCAGGGACAGCGATGCGCGGGAACCACCCACATCGACCGTTCCGACGGCGAGCGAGACGGAGCCGTCCATGCCGATGTTGAGGTCCGTGCAGGTCTGGCCGCCGAAGTTGAACCAGAAGCCGCAAGCCATGCCACGGCCCTGGTTCTTGCCCAGCGGCGCCTTCATGTGCGGATGGCTCTTCACCGCCTCGAGCGTCGGGCCGATGCCGATCGGGCCGTAGACCGGGCCATAGGAGGATCTCGTGCCTTCCTGTGCGGCGTTCCTGATCCGGAACTCGACTGGGTCCATGCCGACCTCCTTGGCCAGCTCGTCGATCGCGCTTTCCACCGCGAACGCCGCCATCGGCGCCGACGGCGCGCGATAGGCAGCGGTCTTCGGCCGATTGACCAGCACTTCGTAGCCGACCGTCTTGACGTTCTCGAGCTTGTAGCAGGCGAACGCGGTCATGGCACCGATCTCGGCCCACATGCCGGAATAGGGGCCGCAGGAATAGCGCAGTGTCGCCTCGGCGGCGGTGATCGTGCCGTCCTTGCGGGCGCCGATTCTGACGTCGATCGAGGTGGCGCTAGTCGGACCCGAGGCGCGGAACACCTCGTCGCGGGTCATCACCAGCTTGACCGGGCGGCCGGCCTTTCGCGACAGCGCCAGCGCCACCGGCTCGGCCCAGACATGGGTCTTGCCGCCGAAGCCGCCGCCGATCTCCGAAGAGGTGACGCGCAGCTTGGAAGCTTCCATGCCAAGCAGCTGGGCGCAATGCTGGCGGTAGACGAAATGGCCCTGCGTGCAGACCCAAAGATCGGCGGTGCCGTCGGAGCTGACGCTCGCCACGCAGGCATGCGGCTCGATATAGCCCTGGTGCGTCTGCCCGGTCTTGAACGAGCGCTCGACGATAAAGTCGGCATCGCCGAACCCCTGATGGACATCGCCATGGCCAAACTGGCTGCGCTTGGTGACGTTGGACGGTTTTACCGGCTTTTCCTCCAGGCCCTCGGTGAAGATGGCGTCGTTGATGAGGGGAGCGGAGTGCTGCATCGCCTCGTCGACGTCGGTGACATGCGGCAGAATCTCGTAGTCGACCTCGATCAGCTTCAGCGCCTGCCTGGCCGTGCGGGCGTCCACGGCCGCGACCGCGGCCACCGCATGGCCGTCATAGAGCACCTTCTTGCGCGCCATGCAGTTGTCGAGGATGTCGTACATGGCGGCATCGCCATCGGTCAGGTCGGGCAGGTCGGCCGCGGTGATCACCGCCTTCACGCCGGGGAGTTTTTCCGCTCTCGACGTGTCGATCTTCTTGATCGTTGCGTGGGCATGCGGGCTCCTGAGGACGCGCCCGACCAGCTGGCCGGCCATGTTGAAGTCGGCGCCGTAGCGGGCGCGGCCCGTCACCTTGTCGACGCCGTCGGGACGGATCGGACGTGTGCCGACCGACGCGAAGTTGCGAGCCGAATAACGCGGATCGAAATTCATGGTCACGCTCCCTTCATCACGCTGGCGGCGTCCTGGACGGCGCGCACGATCTTGTCGTAACCGGTGCAGCGGCAGAGGTTGCCGGCGAGGCCGAAACGGATTTCCTCCTCGGTCGGGTCGGGGTTCTTGGCCAGAAGGTCCTTGGCCGCGATCAGGAAGCCCGGCGTGCAGATGCCGCATTGCAGCGCCGCGTGCTCGAGGAACTTCTGCTGCAGCGGATGCAGTTTGTCGCCATGCGCCATCCCCTCGATGGTCTCGACGCGCCGTCCTTCAGCCTCCGCGCCGAGCACCAGGCATGAGCACACCAGCCGATCGTCGAGGATGATGCTGCAGGCGCCGCAGTCGCCGGTGCCGCAGCCTTCCTTGGCGCCCGTCAGCCCCAGGCGATCGCGCAGGACGTCGAGCAGCGTCTCGTCCGGTTGGCAAAGGTACTCGACGCTGTCGCCGTTGATTGTCGTTGAAACCGCAACTCCAGCCATCATTTGCCTCCTGCACGTGCGTAGGCGGTCGTGGCGGCCCGCTTGGCCAGCACGCCCGCAACCTTCCGTCTGAATTCGATGGTGCCGCGCTTGTCGTCGATCGGACGGCAGGCCCCCGAGCAAACCTTGGCGAGCCGCTCCAGCGTCGCTTCGTCCAGCTTGGAGCCGATGAGGACCTCCGCGGCCTCTTCGACCAGAAGCACCGTCGCCGCCACGGCGCCCAGCGCAACGCGGGCCGATTCGACGACACCGTGCTCGTCAATCGTCAAATTCACGCCGGCACTGACCACCGCGATATCCATCTCCGTGCGTGGAATGAAACGCAGATAGGCATCGCCCGAACGCGGCGCGCGTTTGTCGAGCAGGATCGCTTCGATGATCTCGCCTTTGGCCAAGGAGGTCTTGCCCGGCCCGGTCGGCACGCTCTGTACGGGAATCGTGCGCCTGCCCGCCGGCCCGACGACCGATGCCCTGGCGCCCGCCGCAACCAGCGCCGGCACGCTGTCGGCAGCCGGCGAGGCGTTGCAGAGATTGCCGGTGATCGTGCAGCGTCCCTGTACCTGCTTCGAGCCGATCAGCTTGGCCGCTTCGACGACGCCGGGCCATGCCTTCTTCAGGGCCGCGCTCTCTCCCAGGACGGCGCAGGGGACCGCGGCACCTATGCTGAAGCCTTCAGCCGTTTCGCCGATCTCGCTTAAGGACTCGATCGCCTTGATGTCGACGATCAGGTCGGGTTCGACAAAACCGCCCTTCATCCTGACCAGGAGGTCGCTGCCTCCCGCGAGGATGGCGGCCGTGCCAGCCGAACCGGCCAATTGGCCAACGGCATCTTCGATTGAAAGCGGACGTATGTAGCGCATCGTCTCCCCTTGATTATCGCAATCTCAGCGACCGTTATAAACAGTCTCCTCATAATGGCTATCCGGTTCCTGATCCGCGGCGATTGGGCCAGAGGGCGCAAATAGACCGAACTGGCGTGCGGCCTGAGTGGCAGGAACCGGCTTGAAGAGGAACTTGGGGAAACTTCAGCCATGGATCAAGTGCGCTCATTCGCCTGGCTCCCTCATCAGCCGGTCGATGCGGCAGCGAAGACCGCCAGTTGAGCCTCGAAGGCACGCTTGAAGGCCGGCCGCGCTTCGCCACGGGCGACATGGGCGGAGCGGTTGGATAGTCGGTCAGCAAATCCGATCGGTTCGAGTCCCATCAGACGCTGAGTGCGTCCTTGAGATTCTAGCGCAGCAGCCCTTCCGCCTCGAACGTGTCCCAGCCTTCCAGCTTTGGCCGTGAAGCATCATCCTTTCCCGAATTTCCGGTGCCGCGGGCCTTGCCCTTCCGCTTTCCTGCTCGCGTCAGGGCGGCCTTACCTGCCCCGCGCCGTCTGTTTTCGGAGGCTTCCCGCGCATCTTCCTCCCTCCAGGCTGTCGCCAGGTCACGATCGAGAATGTCCTCGATGTGTCGTGGATCGAAGACATGGAAGGTTACGGCCCTGGATCGCCCGCGCATCTTCACGGTGCGCGTGCCGACGCTTTTCAGGCGGCCATCCCTAAGCCACTTGTGACGTTCGCGGGAGGAGATTGTGAGAATGTCTTCAGCCTCTCGCGGAAGCACGGGCAGTGCTTCGATCCCCTCCAGCGTCCTGGAGATGGCTGCCCCCGCGGCCTGGAACGCATCCGCGTCGGTTTGCGCCATACGCAATACAATGCGGCCCGTCTCAGCCTTGACAAACGTCCTCACCGCCCAGGGCAGACGAGCTCGAATTTCGCGTTCGATCCCCTTCAATCGTAGGGACGAGCCAAGCGTCGCCGATGGCGGTAGCGGCCACTCGGCAACCAATGACGACGGGCTTGTACTCACGCCTCGCTCGGATGTCCGATCAGGGGCGGTGAAAATCGCCGCTACGATGCCAGTCGTCAACTTTCGAAAGGAACCGCGCTGCTTGCCTGCAGAATCCATGTCTCATCTTCGCTCACCAAGGGCCTCCGTGGAATGACAGTTCGCACAGAAAACAACCGAAATCATGCTCGGATAGTTCCCTTAGCTCGCGGAGGCGAAGGCCGGTGCGTTCAATCGGCAGATTCACCCGCTATTCAGGTTCGATCGCGACGCGGCTTGGACAGCGTTGTCGAGAGTGCGCCATCGCTGACCCACGCCATCGGGTAGTGGCCATCAACCCGCGGCCAGCCATTTGCGAGACTGGGCGAAGGTCTTGAAGGCCTTGGCCTCCATCGGGCGGCCAAAAAAGTAGCCCTGCAGGATATCGCAGCCGAGCTCTTTCAGGATGCGCGCGTGCTCCATCGTCTCGACGCCTTCGGCAACCACTTCGATGCCGAGCGATTTGCCGATCTCGATGATCGACTCCACCAGGTGCCGCTGCGCCATCGAGCCGGTGATGGGCGTGATCAGCTGGCGGTCGATCTTGAGGCGGCGCGGCTGCAGCTTGAGCAGCGATACGATCGAGGCATGGCCGGTGCCGAAATCATCGATCTCGATATCGATGCCGAGATCCTTGATGTGTTCGATGTTCCAGGTGACCAGATCATCGTTCTCGTCGAGGAAGATGGATTCCACCAGCTCGAACGATATGGTTCCCGGCTTGATGGCGAGCTTGCGCAGGCCCTCGATCAGATCCTTGTCCTCCAGGCGCCGGGCCGAGACGTTGACCGACACGCGCGGGATATTGAGGTGGGCGCGCGACCAACGCTCGAAATTGTCCAGCGCGTGCTTGAGGACGATGCGGTCGATCAGCGTCACGACATTGAGCTCTTCGGCCACCTTCAGGTAGGCGTCGGGGGCCAGGATGCCGCGTCGCGGATGTTTCCAGCGCGACAACGCCTCGACGCCGACGATCTCGAGCGACTTGGCGTCGAACTGCGGCTGGTAGTAGGCGATGAATTCGTTCCGCTCCAGTCCGCTCAGGATCTCATCGGCGGTCTGCTTGGTCCGCACGATCTCGCTCTGCAGCTCCTCGTTGAAGAACTCGTAGCGGTTGCGCCCACGGCCTTTGGCCCGGTAAAGTGCGAGATCGGCGTTGACGAGCAACTGCTTCACGTCGACCCCGCTGTTGGCGGCAATGCCGATGCTGACCCCGAACCGGCACGGATGGCCCCGATAATCGACCGGCTGGCGCATCTCCTCGATGATGCGGTCGGCGAGTGCCGAGAGCTCGTCGTCGTCACGCCCATGGGTCACCACGACGAACTCGTCGCCGCCGATGCGTGCAACGAAATCGGCGGAGCCGGCATTGGCCTTGATGACCTTCGAAGCCTGCACCAGCATGGCATCGCCGGCTGCGTGGCCGAGCGTGTCGTTGATTTGCTTGAAGCGGTCGAGGTCCAGATGCAGCATCGCCGTGCGGCGGTCGGGTTCGCCGGTTTCGGCCAGCATCTCGTCGAGATAGCGGCGGTTGGGCAGGCCGGTGAGCGAATCGTGCAGCGCCACATGCTCGATGCGTGCCTTGGCCAGCTTCAGCTCGGCGTTCTTGGATTCCGACAACTGGCGCTCGCGAATGAGGTTCTCGTTGAGCAGCACGTCGCTGGTCACCTCCCATTCGGCGCCAATCAACTTGGGCGTGCCGCCAGTGCCCTGAACGAAGCTTGCGCGCGTGCGCACATGGCGTATGGCGCCATCGGGGCGCAAGAGCCGGTATTGTGAGGAATAGGGGCCTTTTTTCGCCGCGGCCGAATCGAAATCTTGTTTTGCACGCTCGATATCTTCGGGATGGATAGCCTGCGCCCAGTCGGCATAGCTGCGCGGCTTGCCGTCGGCGGACTTGCCGTAGATTTCGTTGACACGATCGTCCCACACCAGTTCGTTGGTGGCGAGGTCGTGTTCCCATACGCCGATGCCCGAGGCATCCAGCGCCAGTTCCAGACGACCGGACAGGCGCCTCAGCTCGGCGTCGTTTTTCTGCCTTTCGCCGAACAGCCGCCCGGCAATGAGGATCGGCAGCACCACCAGCGCGCCGGCGAGCAACATCAGCGACCGCAACGTCCACTGGTTCTTCGGAGCCGCTGGCCAGCCACCCTTGGGGATGGCCGAAATTCGCCACGAGCCTGAAGGCAGTTGCACATCGGCGGACACGGGGTTGCCGGCGACGACATTGTCGCCGCCGAAGAAACGTTCACCGCCGGCGCCCAGCGCATCCTTGCCGATGAGCGCGACATCGATGTCGAGATCGGGGTTGGTCAGCCCGCTCGCCGCATAGAGCCGGTCGACATCGACCACAGCCGAGACGATGCCCCAGAAGCGGGTGCCGCCGCTCGCGGTCGGCACAAAGACCGGGATGCGACCGATGAAGCCGCGCCCGCCCTGCGCCAGGTTGACCGGGCCGGCGAGCACCAGCGCGCGCTGGTCGCGCGCCCGTAGCGCCGCCATGCGTTGCGCCTCGTTCTTGCGGTAATCGAGCCCGATCGCCTTCTCGTTGCCTTCCATCGGATACATCAGTGAGATGACGAGGTCGGGCGCGCCGGCGATGTTGTGCAACTGTGATTTCTGCCCGAACAGGTTGCGCGCAAGCGAGGCAAATCTCTGCTGGCCCATATAGGGCTCCGTAACGATGGTCGAGACGAGTCCCTGAACAAGCTGAAGATTGCCGTTTATGTTGCCTTCGAGCTTGGCGCGGATGATGCTGACCTTGGCCAGTACATCGGCACGTGCCAGTTGATCGGAGACCCTTTTGTTCTGCTGGTCGGCAACGAGGGCGCAGACCAGGAGCACGACAAAAGCGATCGCCGCCGGCAAATTGGCGGAAGAAAAAATGGCCTGCCTCACGCGGCCGAGACTGAATTCCGTTGTGGCCAATTCGACCCGAACACCTTCCTGAACAGCAGCCCCCACTCGATCCTAGTAGCAAACGCTTAAATTTGCCCTTCCAGGCTGACGGGAAGTTTCAGTATCAAACTCCGCGGGCATTTCAGCTCGCGGGCTGAACCAGTGCTCATGGTGGTGCGCGATCACATGTCGCTGACCGGACTTTCCAAATTGGATTGATCGCGAAAGCCGCCGGCAACACTCAGTCCGATCTGGTCGGCGGCGAGCTGCAAAAGCTGCACACGCGAGGCGACCTCCAATTTGCGATAGATGTTGTTCATATGGATTTTCAGTGTGCCTTTGGAGATGCTGATATCGGACGCTATGCGTTCGTACGGCGTCTCCGTGGCTACCAGTCGGGTGATCTCCATCTCTCGCCTGGTCAGCCGCGACGACAGTTTCTGCCATTTTGTCCGGCGGGACGCCTCGTTGTGCATGGCCTTGCCGACAATCTCGGCCGGCAGCCAGCGGCCACCCGCGGCAACCTCGTGGAGGCATCTGAGCAGCGCCTCGACGGCGGTCTCCTTGAACACGATTCCGGCAACGCCAACCGCGACCGCGTCGTAGAGCTGGGCTTGCGAGGCACCGACCGTCAAAATCACGCAAAGCGTCGCAAGGCCCTGCCTGCCGATTTCAGCGGCGATGTCGAGACCGCTCAGTCCCGGCATGCTGATGTCGAGCACGGCGACATCAGGCACGTCGCGTCGGATCATCGCCATGGCGGCGGTGCCGTCCTGCGCCGAACCGACCACCCGGAAACCGGGATCGCGGGCAATCAGGTCGGTCAGGCCGTGCAGCAGCAGCGGATGGTCGTCGGCGACGAAAACCGTAGTGACCATATTCATCTCGCCAGCAGCTCGATTGCCCGCGCCGGGTCGCCGACGTCGCGCCGTGCCGGAGCGGTATCGTCGCTTGAATTCGGTGACGGCAGTCGCCGCTCATGCTCAGTCACGGTGTCTTCTCCCTTGCGCGTCCCACAGGATACCCGGCGCCGCGGTGTTCGCGTCAGCGGTTATTGCCCGGTGGATGCGGAAGCCCAGTTTGCCCTCGATGCGAGAAGCGATGACGACAGAAACATTGCGCTCGCACAAAACATTAGTAACTACTTAGTTAATGTTGCCACGCCTGGTTGCCCGCTCCGATGGTTAAAAAATGACGGGTTGCATGGGTTAGACAGCCAAAAGGGTGCGGATGAGGCTTTCAAACCTAAGAAATAACAAATATGGATGAGCACAATAGCCAAATTGTTCGTAAGGAACGTAAGTTATACCTAGAATATATCTGAGACATATCCGGTACAAGTCGCGGCGGCCTGCGCATTAACCTTCGGCCGTCATCTATAACCCAAGTTATATGGACAAGCTCCCTCATGGCGTTGCAAGAACTAGTTAACAAAGGGTGAAGGGCGGCGACAAATCCTTTGTGGGCAGAAATGGGGCGCGCCTCAGGGCGCTAGGCGCGAACACGTGTGTGTGCGCGCCATGTTGGGGAGTAAGTAAAATGGCTACCAATGTTGCAACCGCTGGCGGTACCACCGTATCGTTCAGCAATACATCACAGGCACAAGGCGATAGTTTCGTCGCCACGAACGACACATATTCGCTGGACACCATTCTTAAGTTCGACGTCATGGCAAATGATCTCGGTGGTGGGGCCAAGTCGCTCTATTCGGTCGATGGCGAGGGCAGTGCAAGCACCGGCACGAAAGTGCCTGCTCCTGCGGATTTGCTTGATTCCGACAAGGATCATGCTCTGGAAGCGGCCGATTTCGGCTGCCAAATACAGGTCACGGCGGATGGCCAGTTCGGAGTCAAATTAACCCAGGATTTCCTGGACCATATGGCGACAATCGATGCGGATCATTACGAGACGATCAATTTTACCTATGCCATTCAGTTGGGCAACGGCACGCTGAGCTGGGCCACAGTGTCGATCGGCTTCCAGGGCACGCATGTGGTGACGCCACCGGACGACGACGCTCCGGATCCGGCGACGGCGCTTTCCCACGGTTACTGGATGACCCATCCTTTGAGTGGTTCTGAAGGGTTCGCAGCTGCCGTTGGCGGCACCAGTTTCGACGACTTCTTCAACCTCGATGCCCCGATTGACCGAACATGGGTCGACCAGTCCACAGGAGGCCAGAACCCCACAATCGCGAATCTGGCAGATCTGACGTTCGAACGGGCTGTCGCTTTCGGAAATGGTGCCGGTGCGCCCGGCGATACGACGAGCCCGGCGATCGCGGGGGATTTTCAGGACCTGGTGCGTGAAGCAGCAACAGCGGTGCTGAATTTCTACGACGCCGATCACAGTGCCTCGTTTGTGGACTGGTACATCTATGAACGAAATCACAACGACAATGATGGCGTCATCGGCAACAATCCCACAGACGCCACATCGGTCCTTGCCGATCTGAAGGCTCAGGTCGACGCAACGATATCGGGAGATGCAGGAGCTTATTCGGTCGACGCTCTCGCGACCATACTGCACGCTACCCACCACGACGTCTAAGCGCAGCTCACAAGTATTCAACCGGAGTTGCGCCGAAGCACAGCTCCGGTTGAATACAAAATGCAAAAGCAGCCAGTTGCTCACAACCGCGGGAGCGCCCGATTGGCGCGTACAGGATTGCGTGTCAGTAACAATGTCTACCTGGCTCAACACAGTGCTCAAGTTGCTTGGCATCGGTCTCGTGACCGGCGCCTTGTTGTTCGCGGGGGCGCTTCCGGTTCCGATCAAGCTGACGGGCTCGCTATCCCTTATGTTCATCATATTAGCTATGTTCATTGTCGGCATCGTGCTGCTTGTGGGCCGGATTATCGACAGCCACCGCCGCCGCACCGCCAATGGTGCCGACTCGATAGCTGTCGCGGGCCGCGGCTCGCGCAAGAAGGCAGGTGCTTCGCCTCGGCGTTCCGAGCTTGCGGTGGCGCTGCGCTCCTGCCGTTCGGCCTTTGTCGCCATCGCGCTCTTCAGCGGCATGATCAACATTCTGATGCTCTCCGGCTCGATCTACATGCTGGAAGTCTACGACCGGGTACTGCCGAGCCGCAGCCTGCCGACGCTGGTGGGCCTCAGTCTCCTCCTCGTCATTCTTTACGGTGGCCAGGGGCTGCTCGATTTCATTCGCGGCCGCATCCTTGTGCGCATCGGCGGCGCTCTCGACGAGGCACTAGGTCCCCGCATCTATGCGAGTGTTCTCAGGCTGCCGCTGAAGATCGGCCATACCGGCGATGGCAATCAGCCCATCCGCGACCTCGATAGCGTTCGCGGATTCCTCTCAGGTGCGGGCCCCACTGCCTTGTTCGATCTGCCGTGGATACCGCTTTATCTGATCGTCATCTTTGCCTTCCATGTCGTTCTCGGCATGGTCGCTCTGCTGGGCGCGATAGTGCTGGTGTTGCTAACCATCGTTGCCGGACGTCTCACGCGCGGGCCGGTCAATTCCGCAACCAGGATCAAGGCGGCCGGCGCGCATGATCTCATCGTCGGGTTCCGCGACGGTTACGAGACGCAGATCGGCGAACTCGGCGAGGCTGTCTCGGCCGGCCAGCGCCAGCGCATCGCGCTGGCCCGCGCGCTTTATCGCGATCCGTTCCTGGTGGTGCTCGACGAACCCAATTCCAATCTCGACGCCGAAGGCGAGCAGGCGCTGTTCCAGGCGATCGTTTCGGTGCGGCAGCGCGGCGGCATCGTCGTGCTCGTGGCGCACCGGCCAAGCGCGCTCGGCACGGTCGATTTCATCCTCGCCATGAATCAGGGCCGCGTCCAGGCGTTCGGCCCCAAGGACGAGGTTTTGGCCAAGCTGTTTCCACGGCCGCAACCAGCGGTGGCCGCCGTGCCGCGGCTCAGGCTCGCCACCGAAGAGCCGGCGCCGCCGCCTGTCGCGGCGGCGGGTGAGTGAGGATCCACGATGCTCAGTCCCTCCCACCAATCCATTCGACGCTACATGCGTTTCGGCCTCATTGCGGTCGCTCTGCTGGTCGGCGGCGTCGGCGGCTGGGCCTCGCTGACCCGGATTTCGGGAGCGGTCATCGCGTCGGGAGTGCTGGTGGTCGATTCCCACGTCAAGGATGTGCAGCATTCGACCGGCGGCATCGTCGGCGAGATCGCTGCGCGTGACGGTGATCGCGTCAAGCGCGGCGCGCTGCTTGTGCGCCTCGACCCGACCATGCCGGCGGCCAATCTCGCCGTCGTCACCAAGGCCCTCGACCAGCTGTCGGCGCGTGAGGCGCGACTCGATGCCGAACGCCGGGGCGCCGACGCCATCGCCTTTCCGCAGGACCTTCTCGACCGACGCGGCGATCCGGCGATCGCCGAGATCATTGCCGGCGAGGAACAGGTTTTCGGGACGCGGCGGGCGGCCCGTTCCGGTCAGAAGAGCCAGTTGCAGGAGCGCATCCTCCAGCTGCAGAAGGAGATCGGCGGCGACACCGCCCAGGCTGATGCCAAGACGCAGGAAATCGCGCTTGTCGAGGAGGAACTGGCCAGCATTCGCGCGCTATGGAAAAAGCGGCTGATCTCCATCGACCGCCTGACCGCCATGGAGCGCGAGTCGGCGCGGCTCGACGGCGAGCGCGGCCAGTTGACGGCCGCCCTGGCGCAGGCCCAAGGCAAGATCGCCGAGATCAATTTGCAGATCATCCAGATCGACCTCGAGCTCAGCACCGACGTCAACAAGGATTTGCGCGAGATCGACGGCAAGGTCGGCGAACTGACGGAGCGCAAGATCGCCGCCGAGGACCAGCTCAGGCGTATCGACATTCGCGCGCCGCAGGACGGCGTCGTGCAGCAGTCCATCGCCCATACGATCGGCGGCGTCATCACGCCTGGCCAGACGATCATGCAGATCGTGCCCGACAGCGACAGCCTGACTGTCGAGGCCAAGATCGCGCCGAGCGATATCGACCAACTCTGGATCGGCCAGCCGGCGGCGCTGCGCTTCTCGGCCTTCAACCAGCGCACCACGCCGCAAATCAACGGCACGGTCGAGCGCACCTCGCCGGACACGACAACCGATCAGCGCACCGGTATCAGCTACTACACCGTCCGCATCGCGACCACGAGCTCCGAGGTGGCGCGCCTCGGCGAGGTCAAGCTGGTTCCGGGCATGCCGGTCGAATCCTTCATCAAGACCGCCGACCGGACCGTGATCTCCTACCTCGTCAAGCCGCTGCAGGACCAGATCAGCCGCGCTTTCAGGGAATGAGAAGACGGTCGGCAACGCCAACCCTTTGATCTTTACCCTAAAGATCCGCCTCGGCGAAGATGCGCGAGGCCCAGTCGAGGAAGACGCGCAGGCGCGGCGAGAGCTGTCTGTTTTGCGGGTAAAGCGCCGACAGCGGCGTCGGCGATGGCGGGTAGTCGGCCAGCACCTCGATCAGCCTCCCATCGGCAAGGTCCTTCTCGAAGCGATAGCGCGGCGCCTGGATGAGGCCGAGCCCAAGCCGGGCCAGATCGGCGGCGGTGTCGGAATTGTTGGCCGCCACGCGCCCCGGCAGCCGGACCTCGCGGGTCTTGCCGCCGACGGTGAACTCGAACGGAAGGGTCTCGCCAGTGCGCGACGAGACGAAGCCCACCGCCTGGTGACCGTCGAGCGCATCGGGGGAGGCGGGTGTGCCGTGGCGCTCGAGATAGGCGGGGCTGGCGCAGGTCATCTCGCGGATGACAGCCAGGCGCCGCATGATCATGCCGCTGTCGGGCGGCTCGCCAACGCGTATCACGCAGTCCACCCCCTCGCGCACGAGATCGACCAGCCGGTCGCTCTGGCCGATCTGCAGGTCGATCCTGACATACCGGGCAAGGAATTCCGGCAGGCGCGGCAACAGGAACGTGCGGGTGAGCAACGTGCTGGCGTCGATGCGCAGCAGGCCGAAGGGCTCGGCGTTGCGGAAGGCGGCCTCGGCATCCTCGATCTCGGCCAGGATCGACAGGCAGCGCCGATAGTAGGCCTCGCCGTCCTGCGTCGCGTTCACCTGCCTGGTCGTGCGTTCCAGGAGGCGGGCGCCGAGATGCTCTTCCAGCCGCCGGATCGCTTCCGTCGCGGTTGAACGCGACAGGCCGAGATCGGCCGCGGCAGCGGTGAAGCTGCGCCGCTCCAGAACGCGGACGAAGAGCCGCATCGTGTCCAGCCGATCCATGGCCTTTGTTCGCAGTTTCCGAATAGTGATGTCAACAGGCGGCTGATTATCCGGAAAGTGGCTTGGCCTATATCCGTGTGATCAAGCGGAGACACTTCCATGACAAATGATCAAACCAGAACGGCGATCGTGACCGGCGCCTCCAAGGGCATCGGTGCCGCGATCGCGCAGCGGCTCGCCCGCGACGGCGTTGCCGTCGTCGTCAACTATGCACGGGGACGCGCGGAGGCCGAGGAGCTTGTGCGCGCCATCGAAGCCGGCGGCGGCAAGGCGATCGCCGTACAGGCCGATATCGCCGATCCGGCCGGCATAGCGGCGCTGTTCGACGCTGGCGAGAAGGCGTTCGGCGGCATCGACATCCTCGTCAACAATGCCGGCGTCATGAAGACGTCGCCGGTCGCGCAGACCGATGACGCCTCGTTCGACACGCAGGTCGCGATCAATCTCGGCGGCGTGTTCCGTGGCATGCGGGAAGGCGCGCGCCGGCTTCGCGACGGCGGCCGCATCGTCAATTTTTCCAGCAGCGTCGTCGGTCTCTACCAGCCGGGCTACGGCGTCTACGCCGCCACCAAGGCAGGCGTCGAGGCAATGACCCACATCCTGGCCAAGGAGCTTGGCGCGCGCCGCATCACCGTCAACGCGGTGGCGCCCGGACCGATCGAGACGGCGCTGTTCACGGACGGCAAGAGCGAGGCCCAGATCGAGGCCATCGGCAAGATGATCCCGCTCGGCCGGCTCGGCCAGCCCGACGACATTGCCGGGCTGGTCTCGTTCCTGGCCGGACCGGACAGCGGCTGGGTCAACGGACAAATCATCCGCGCCAATGGCGGCGTGATCTGAAGGAAAGACAATCTTGATCACCGGCGCTTCAGCGGCTTCGGCGAATTGCTCCATCCCAAAGCCTGAAACCCACCTCACACAGCAAGGAAACCACCATGCCATTCGCCAACATCAAGATACCGCAGGCCGCGCTTTCCAAGGCGCAGAAGGAAGACCTCATCCATCGCACGACCGCCATGTTCGTCGACTTTTTCGGCGAGGGCGTTCGCCCTTACACGATGGTGCTGGTGGAGGAGGTCGCCGATGGCGGCTATGGCCGGGCCGACGAAGTGTTTGTCGTGCCGGACGTTTTTCGCGCAAAGGAATAGCTGCGGATCAGACCTTGGAGAGGGGTCATTTCACAAACGACCCCTCGCTGCCTCAGCCGTCTTTCGTCGCCCCAATCCAATCGGTCCCCACTTCGGCGAACAGCCAGTCGCGGAACGCCCTGATCTTCTTCTGGCGCAGCGAGCCGTCGCGGTAGACGACGTAGTAGCGCGAGGCGGATTTCAGCGCGAGGTCGAAGGGACGCACTAGCCGCCCCGCCGCCAGATCGGCCGAGACCAGCGCGCTTCGGCCGAGCAGCACGCCTTCGCCATGCACCGCGGCCCCGACGGCGAAGGTGGCGGAATCGAAGCGCACGCCGCGCTTGGGGTCGACGTCGCCGACGCCGGCATGTTGCAGCCATGTCGCCCAGTCGATGCGAAAGGCGTCATGGATCAGTTTGTGATGCCTGAGATCCCCGGGCAGGCGCAACGGATGTTCGCCTTGCAGCAGCTCCGGGCTGCAGACAGGGAAGACCTCTTCAGGCGGCGCTGAAATCGATGTCGCCGGCCGGCAAGGGGTCGCCAAGAGCAAGGATGGTCGCAACCTCAGGGCAATCCTCGACCTCGTCGAGCGCCGCATCTCCCCATGCGGCGCTGTCGTGTGAGAGCTTGCCCGAAATTGTGGCGGAGGTCGACAATTTGACGGTTAGTCCTGCGTTGTCGAAGGACGGCGTGGCTCTAGGTGAAATCATTCTCATTTCCCCACGTCGGCGCTGCCTCTCACCTGCCTGCCGGCATCCTCTCCCCGTAAACGGGGCGAGGGACGCTCGCGCCTCGGCTTTCGCCAATCGTCAATGGTTGACCTCACCAGCCATCCGCCCGATAGGTCCGCTCCAAGCACACCACTCGAGAAACCCCGATGCCTTCAGACACCAACCTCCACGACGCGCCCGCCCCGGACACCACCTGGCAGGCCGAAATCCGCGCCGGTGTTCGCCATGTGCGCGATCTCGTCTCCCTGCCGCTGTCGCCCGCCGAGCGCGCGGCGGCTCAAAGCGCGGCGGCGAACCACAAGGTTCGCGTCCCCAAAGCCTATCTCGACCTGATCGACTGGAACGATCCGGCCGATCCGATCCGGGCGCAGGTCATCCCGTCGCCGGACGAACTTGTCGAGCAGGAGGGTGAACTCGACGATCCGATCGCCGACCATGAATTCAGCCCGGTGCCGCGGCTGACGCATCGCCATGCCGACCGGGTGCTGTTGTTCCCAACCTATCAATGCGCGGTCTATTGCCGGTTCTGCTTCCGAAAGGAATCGCTGACCTCGATCGGCAGGGGTTATACCCGCGAGGCGCTGGAGCCGGCGTTGGCCTATATCGCCGATCACTCCGAAATCCGCGAGGTGATCCTGACCGGCGGCGATCCGCTGTCGCTGCCCGATAAGGCGCTGGCCGAAATCTTCGCGCGCATCGAGGCGATCCCGCATGTGCGGCTGCTGCGGCTCCACACGCGCGTGCCGGTGGCGCTGCCCTCACGCATCACACCGGGGCTGGTCGCGGCTTTGCAGGGCCGCCTCATGGTCACAATCGTCACCCATTTCAACCATCCTCGGGAGATCACGCCCGCGACCGAGACAGCCTGCCGGACGATGCGCCAGGCGGGCTTCGTGCTGCTCAACCAGAGCGTTCTGCTCAAGGGCATCAACGATACGGTCGAGGTGCTGGAGGAGCTCTGCCGCGAGCTGATGTACCGGCTCGGCGTCAAGCCCTACTATCTGCACCACGGCGACCTTGCGCGTGGCATGGCGCACCGGCGCACGACGATCGCGCAGGGCCAGGCGCTGGCCGGCGCGCTGCGGGCGCGGCTGTCGGGCATCTGCAACCCAGTCTATGTGCTCGACCTGCCGGAAGGTGGCGGCAAGGTGCCGATCGGGCCTTGCTATGTCGAGGGACGGGACGTGGAGGGCTGGCGGCTGCGCGGGCTGGATGGGGCGGTGAGGGAGTATACGGAGATCGTTGGCGCGCAGGAGGCTTCGAAGATTCCGACTGCCGGCTCGTGACGCCAGGAAACTTCCACCGGATAATCCTACTGCGTCATAGCGACCGTTCATAATGGCCAGCGTCTGCGCCGCCCCTCACCTCCCTGCCGGCATCCTCTCCCCGTGTATAGTGACGGAGAGAAGGTGCTGCTATCGGCGATTTTGCCAATCTCCAGCGTTGCGGGAAGAACGCCGGCGTTGCGGTCAGCCGCTGCGTGATCATGTCCGCCGGCGTCGCCCCGGCGTTTCTCTGGAACCAGCCTTGAGGCCCCGCATTCTATAAGCAGCAGCTTAAGGAGTGTGTCGTGAGGGCGGTGTTTGGACTGGTCTGCGGCTTCGTGCTGACCCTTGCGATCTTCGCTAGCGGACTGGGATTCGCCGTCTGGCTGCTTGCCGCGAAGCCGCCGCGCCAGGCATCTGCCACCGTCAGCGTGGCGGAGCTGTGGACCAAAAAAGCGCGGCCGGTGAACAAGGCGGCGCAGAGCCTCGAGCGCTTGCCGGCCGAGCAGTCCGCGTCCCCCGATATCGCCGCCAAGCCCCGGGAAACGGCACCTGACCCCACCGTCACCGGCGCCATCGCGCCCGGCGCGGCCGAACTGCCGCCTCCGCATCTCGCCTGGTGCGCCAGCCGCTATCGTTCCTACCGGCCGGACGACAACAGCTACCTGTCCTATAGCGGGCAGCAGCGCCCCTGCATCTCGCCTTATCTCGACGTCGCCGACCGCGCCGCCCAGCCCGCCGCCGGCTATGGCGCCGGCGCCGGGTTGGGCGTCTACGCAGCCGACGACGGCGGCGCCGAGCTTTCCGCCGACCATGTCGACTATTGCTTCAGCCGTTACCGTTCCTACCGCCCGGAAGACAACAGCTACCAGCCATACTCCGGCGGACCGAGACGGCAATGCCAATAGCGTGCCGAGCCCGCGCGCCGCAGGGCATGGCGCGATCCCGTCACGAAATTTTTTGGATCGTTCGGGTTGGCGCGGCGTTTATCCCTGACCCAAGGAGGACCCTAGACATGGACGACGACCGGAACGACAGGATTCGTGAGCGCGCATACCAGATCTGGGAACGAGAAGGCAGGATGCATGGCGATCCCGAGCGGCACTGGCACCAGGCCGAGGCCGAGATCGACAGGGAGGCAGCGCTGCCGCTGACGGCGGGCGACGCGCAAACCGGCGAGATCGCCAGCACCGACGTGCTGGAAGTCGAGGCGCTGGCGGTGCGCACCGGCATATCGGGCGACGAGGCGCAGGCGCTGATCGACCGGCTGGGCCACGACCGCGCCGCCGTCGAGCAAGCCGCGCGCACCCTCAAGACCAAAAGGCGGCGGAGCCCTGATGAGGGACAAGCGAAATGATCCGAAAACTGAAAGACGGAAAATACCGCCTCTATTCACGCAAGAAGGACGAAAAGACCGGCAAGCGGCGGAACCTCGGCACGTTCGATACGCGGGAGGCTGCGGAGAAGCATGAGAAGGAGGTGCAGTATTTCAAGCGGCATTGAGGGGTGCCCATTCAATCATCCGCGCGAGATCTTCACGTACCGAACAGCCGCACCCAGCCCCGCGAGGTTCAACTCGCGGCGCGAGGGTTGGAGCGCACGATGCACCGCTGACCAAATTGTCATGCCGCGCGGCGTCGGCATGACAATTTTCGCCAGGTCGCTGGCCTCTTGCAGGCTTCGCGACGCATCGGCTTCCATGGTTCTCAACCGATTTTGACGCGCCGCGTCACCTGGCCATTGCTCTCCCAGTATGTGTGCTTCTTGGCAATCAGGGGATCGTCCATTGCCGGTTGAACCTGTCCCGTGGTGCTGACCGCGCGCGAGGTCACCTTGTGTTCTCCTGGCGAGGGATTTGCCCAGGGCAGGGACCAGATTTTCCAGGCATGTTCGGCCTCTTCGCTGTGGTCGATGGTCGCCGGCGCCCAGGGCGCTTGATCGATTTGCACTTCGACCCGGTCGATCGGTGCCCCCCAGGCTGCTCCGACGATGGCGTAGTCCGAGCCTTTCTTGGTGACCTTCGCGGGTGCCGACTTCAGCAGCGCCCGGCCCACCGAGGTCTCGGCCCATACGGTCTCGCCATTGTGGTCTTCCTCGCGGATGGTGACATAGTCACGGGCCATCAGAAGGCTCATGAACCTTGTGTCGCGAACCTCGATGCGTTTCAGCCACTTGACGTTGGCGATCCCGTACCAGCCCGGAGCAATGAGCCGCAGCGGGGCACCGTTGGCCGCCGGCAAGGCGGCGCCGTTCATTTCATAGCAGAGGAGATTGTCGGGGCTCATCGCGTCGGCGAGCGACATGCTGCGCGCGAAATTCTGCTTCATCTTGACGTCGCGTATTGCGACCTCGCTTTCGTCAGTCCCGAAAAAGACGACCTCGATGCCCTTTTCCAGAACGCCGGCTTCCTCGATGATCGGCGCCAGCGGCGTCCCTGCCCAGCGGGCATTGCCGATGCCGCCGGTGAAAAAGGGAAAACCGTGGTTACCCGAGCATTCCACCGTGAAGACCACCTCCTTGCGCGGCCGCGCCTTGATGTCGGCGAGCGACAGCTTCAGGGGCTTCTTGACCAGGCCCTCGATCTCCATGGACCATGTCTTCTCGTCGATCGTCGGTCGATTGAAATGCGAGATGCTGAAGAACTTGTCGTTTGGCGTTATCCAGCTATCCAGATCCTCCCAGACAAGCTGCGTCTTGATACCTTCCGGATTGGGGTTTTCGGTCGGCTGATCCAGCCACGGAACGACTTCCTCGCCCGCCTGTGCTGGAAAAGCGTAGGCGCGACGCGAAAGAGCAGCGATCGCGACAAGAGCCGCGCTTCCTTGAACAAGAAGTTCTCTGCGTTGAATGCCATGCATGTTGTTTACCTCCCAGTTGATCCGGAACAGGCTGCAACGTGCGATAGGCCGTAGCCCGATCACGGATAGGCGACACAATGGAAGTCATGCCCAGCCGGAAGTATCCGGATAGGTCAGATAATCACCGACGCACCTCAAGCATGTGTTGGGCGAAACTCTAGCATGCGTTTCGCAACCCAAGAGTGCGCCTTTGAAAGGGGCGTGTCCACAACTTGGACGGGTCATGACAATTTTGTGGCAGACCGATTTCCTGTGGTGCCATTGCTGCCTAGGGCCTGTTGAGATTCAGGATTCCACTTTGAGCCTGATTGTGATTCAAGCTTTGAATGGCGCGATTTGTACTGACGGACG
>NZ_JAMYLA010000078.1:0-20377 GCF_040317725.1 Mesorhizobium sp. M1396
AACTTCTATCCCAGCATGGCTCGGGAGGGTGGCAATCTGCGGCTCTGGTATCACAAGCCGACAGTCTCCGACCGAAAGTCGCTAGCCCGGATATCTCACACAGTTGAAGTGCATCGGGGCTCCGAATCAAGGAAAATGCTTCTGCGACAAAGACTTACCTTGAGCAGAGGTATTCCCCGATGCAAACAGAGTGTACACCGGAACGGTTTGATTTTGCACCTGTTGAAAGGCGCGCCGTCGTGGTCGGTTTTGACGGTGGAACGATCACTTCCGATGCCGGCGCGCTTCTGCTGGGGCTGACGGACCGGGCGATCGGGCTGGTCGGCCGCTTTGCCCGCTGCTTCGTGGATGCCCGCCGTCCGGCACTGATCGAGCATGAGGTGAAGACGCTGGTCGGTCAGCGCGTCTTCGCGCTGGCGCTTGGCTATGAAGACCTGAACGACCATGACGAATTGCGCCATGATCCGGTGCTGGCGGTGCTGGCCGGCAAGCTCAAGGCGCGCCGTCACAAGAAATGCGCGGCCGTTGCCGGCAAGTCGACGCTCAACCGGCTGGAGCTGAGCCGGTCGCAGCCTTCGCGCTATCACAAGATCAGCCACGATCCGGCGGCGATCGAGGCGCTGTTCGTCGAGCTGTTCATGGGTTCGCACGCCGCCCCGCCCGAAGAGATCGTGCTGGATCTGGATGCCACGGACGATCCCCTGCACGGCAACCAGGAGGGGCGGTTCTTCCACGGCTACTGTGCGCCGCGACGGCGCGGGAGGTGAACATGATTTAGAACTCATCTCCCAAACTTGCTGATCTTTGACCGGCGGCTGCAATGCCGCCCCCTTGCTGGGAGAACAGCAGGCGGAAGGGGGCCGAGAAGCTCGACCGGGTGCTGCCGGTGGGGTGTCATCAGCAGATCGGCCTTAACTGAACCGGGTACGGACCATCAACTGTACGCCGGGCTACCACAGTGTTCATGGTGAGGTAACGAAGTGGGTGCTTGAAGCCCGTGTATCATGGAAGACTGCCTCTCAGGCCGTGATGGCGGCGGAGGTCAAGCGATCCGAGGCGGTGGGCTAGTAGCTCTCCACTGCCGGGCGCGCATAGCGTGCTCAAGATGGGACGCCTTCTCCTTGGCCCATCTCCCGCATCGCCACGAGTATAGCCCACCACCTAACGACACGAAGGTTGAAGATCGGAACGCGGGAACTCGGACCGTCCGCCCAGCACGGAACTGGGCTAGCCGCAGCGGCCGGAGAAGGACGACACCGAGGGCGGAGCTTCCGTAGTAGTCCGGGCGTGGGAAAGCCACGCACACGGCGAAGGGAAGCAGGAAGACGATAGACACGCGAGACGGAGGAACGATCTGGGACACGGATCGTCAAGCCGACGATGCTTGGATACTCGGCGTTCAACGCAAACTCTATCAGTGGAGTCAGGCATATCCCGACGATGCTTGGCGGGACATGTGGGGATGGCTTACCGACACCCGCATGCTTCGTCACGCATGGCGGCATGTCGCCTCGAACCGAGGTGCACGCGCCGCTGGAATCGATGGGGTGACTGCGGATAGCATCCGGAAGAAGGGCAAGGAGCAACGCTTCCTCGAACGGCTACAGGCCGAACTGCGCTCCGGCGCGTATCGGCCCAGTCCGTCGCGGCGCAAGCTCATCCCCAAGGCCGGTAAACCGGGGCAATTCCGACCTCTGGGCATTCCGACAGTCAAGGACCGCGTCATACAGTGTGCGGTCAAAACGCTTCTGGAGCCAATCTTCGAGGCGCAGTTCTGGCATGTTCGCCTTGGAGCATATCCGGCGTGCCCTCTTGCCGCAAAAGATCGGCAAGGACGGTCGCCGGGAGGGCATGCCGTACAACTGGGTCATCGAAGGGGACATCAAGGGCTGCTTCGACAACATCAACCATCATCACCTGATGAACCGGCTGCGCGCACGTGTCGCCGACCGGCGGGTGACGCGGTTGGTGGGGCAGTTCCTCAAAGCCGGCGTTCTGGCGGAAGATCAGTTCCTCCGTACGGACAACGGAACCCCTCAAGGCGGGATTGTCTCACCGTTGCTCGCCAACATCGCACTCAGTGCGATCGAGGAGCGCTATGAAAGGTGGACATATCAACGCGCCAAGGCCCGGCCCGATAACCCTGAACTCGGGGTGATCGCGGCACGCAAAGCGCGAAGCCGGGACCGTGACGCTGGTCGCTGCGTGTTCCTGCCGATCCGCTATGCGGACGACTTCGTGGTTCTGGTCTCCGGTACGCAGAAGGATGCCATCGCGGAAAAAGCCGCGCTGGCCGAGTATCTGCGGGCGACCACGGGCCTCGAATTGTCACCCGAAAAGACAAGGGTCACGGCCATGACGGATGGATTCGAGTTCCTCGGATTCCATGTCGCCATGCGATGGGACAAGCGCTACGGCTACGGCCCGCGCGTAGAAATCCCCAAAGCGAAAGCCGTCGATCTGCGTCGCAAGGTCAAGCAACTCACCAAGCGCAACTCGGTGATAGTCAGTCTTGGCACAAAGCTCCGGGAACTCAATCCCATCCTGCGCGGATGGGCGAATTACTACCGCTACTGCGCCTATGCGGGCCGGGCGTTCACCAGTCTCGACTGGTACGTCCGGGATCGTATGTGGCGTTGGCTGCGGATGAAACGCCCGAAGGCGGGACTGCGCGACATGCGGGATGCGTTTTTGCCCAGTCGCGTGCGCCCGACATGGCGGGTCTGGCGGGAAGGTTCGGTCGAGCAGTATCTGCTCGCGTGGACCCCGGTCTGCCGATACCGCCTCGCATGGATGGGAAAGCCTGATTTTGCCATGTCTTCTGGAGAGCCGGATGCGTAACGAAAGGCGCACGTCCGGTTCGGGGAGGGGCGACGAGAAACCGGCCGCTGAAAGGCGGTTTGGCGCTCGTCGCCTACTCTACATGGCAACTACTGCTACCTGCCGCTCTACATCTTCTGCGGCGATCACCTTTTGTGCGCCAAGCTGCGGCCCGCCAACATCGACGCGGCCGCCGGCGCGGTCCAGGAGATCGAGCGCATCGTGCGCCAGCTGCGTGAGCGTTGGCCCAAGGTCCGCATCGTGCTGCGCGCCGATTCCGGCTTCGCCCGCCAGGAGCTGATGGCCTGGTGCGAGGCCAACGCCGTCGACTACCTGTTGGGTCTGGCCCGCAATGTTCGGCTGGTCCGCCACATCGCGGCTGAACTGGAAGCGGCCAAGGCAGAAAGTGCCCTCACCAGCCGGCCCGCCCGCCGCTTCAAGGACTTCATATGGACCACGCGCAAGAGCTGGAGCTGCCGGCGCCGGGTCGTGGCCAAGGCCGAGTGGACGCAAGGGGAGGCCAACCCGCGCTTCGTCGTCACCTCCCTCGACGCCGAGGCTTGGCCGGCGCAATGCCTCTACGAGGACCTCTACTGCGCCCGCGGCGAGATGGAGAACCGCATCAAGGAATGCCAGCTCGACCTGTTCGCCGACCGCACCTCTGCCGCCACCCTGCGCGCCAACCAGCTCAGGCTCTGGTTCGCCCCGATGGCCTATGTGCTGATCTGCGCGTTGCGCCGCATCGGCCTGGTGGACACACGGCTCGCCAGGGCAAGCTGCGCCACCATCCGTCTCAAGCTGTTCAAGATTGGCGCCCTGGTCAGCGTCTCGGTACGCCGCATCAAGCTGGCCATGAACTCCGCCTGTCCCTTCCAGCGCGAATGGGCCCTGACCTATGCCCGGCTCTTGGCAGCCGCCGCCTGAGCGGCCCCATCCACCCTTCCCGTCAACAGCAAGGAAACAGCGCCGAACCACACCAACCGCTCCAAGCGGCGGACATCCCTTGCCCGCAGCTCAAGCGCCCGCAAAATCGCTGCCGCCAGCCTCGCGCCGAAAGACCGTGTGAGATATCCGGGCTAGGTGTGGAGACCACAGGATATCCCTACTCGGCAGCCTATCTTGAAGACGTTCCTTGTCGGGAATTCCAGCTCAACGCCGGGGACATGGCCCTGATCGATGGCGGTTTCGTTCATGGAGTCACCGGTCAATCAGGCAACGGAAAGCGTCGCCTGGTGCTGAACAGCTTCTTCGGATTCGCCCGGCCGGATCTAGTTCTCTGGTGGACCTGACGTTGGATGTCACGGCGACCGATCGACCTCCGCTGACAGTGAAGGTGTCACATCCGCCGCAATGGGGCCCCTTTCAGTCACGGCCCTCGGGCTGATCCGAACCGACATTATCATGAAGCTCTTGGCGCTCCAGGTGCTACCGGTCTCAGACAGGATCGCCAATTATCTGTCCGCATCCTTGTCAAGCAGGGTAAAGACGGTACGCCGGTGACAGAAATTTGTGACAGGGCAGAAGAACGCGATCCCGAACACCTGTGAGTCTAACCGACGGCAAGTCGACCTATTCGGGCACTGCCTCCGCGGCTTCAAGACAGTCGACTTGTAATAATGCCGTTCTTCGTTAAACAGATCAACTGTTGACTTAGGTTTGTCGGTGCTTTGCGCGAAATTTTAGAATCGAATTTTACAATTCAATAATTCCGAGTTTTAGCGCTTTTATAGCCGCGGTTGTTCTGCTGGTCGCATCCATTTTTCGCATTACGTTTTTTATGTGGAAGTTAACAGTATTTATAGATATTCCTACAATCTTACCTATTTCCCACGACGATTTCCCTTTCGCCGTCCATAGGATGCACTCTTTTTCTCTTGGAGAAAGATTAGGTGTCTCCTCGATGCCGCTTAAATTAGGGAACTTACCGACTCTCAGATGGAAATGTAACGCCGCGAGCTGCAAGTAGGTGATTGCTCTATTTTGGAGTTCACCGTCCCAGGCTTGAGCAAAGTTCATGATCGCAAAGCGGCCGTCGGGACCGTGCAATGGAACGCTAATGCCCGATCTTAAGCCGAACGTCGCCGCCTCGTCGAAAACGCGCCGTTCGTCTTCAGTCGTGCTTTCGTCGTTGTATACCTCGCTCCACCGAAAGGCTTCTGCTCGCCTCCGACTCCTATTGATGGTGGGGTCTATCCTGTCATAACCCATTTCGAAATAGCGCTCCTGCCATTCATGAGGATAATTCAGCATGACCGCCGGATCGCCTCGGACCGGCTTTAAGCCTTTTTGGTCTGGTGCAAGAGAGCCATACGCGATCCATGGACAATCAAAATTCAGGGCAAAATCAGATAACAGGTCGAACAAATGCTCGGATTTTGCAACACCATCGGTTTGGTCGAGAAATCGGCCAAACTCGAGCGCAAACGCCTCCCTGGCAGCCTCAGGGAAATGCATCGCCGGGACCAAAGAAAACTGGCCGGACACTCTGGTTGAGAGACCTCGAAGTTGAGAGACAGCAGTCATCCGCGGGCGTTCCATGGTCTCTGCTCCGTAGCCATTTGCGCTGGGTGTTGTCACTGGTGCACCAAAGCTGCCGGCTGTAAGGCTAGAGCTTCGCGCGCCGTCCTCAGCAGGCCAGCATCGTCAAAGCTCTAACACCCAATGCAATCGGCGTAGTTATTTTAATTTTGAAGTTATGTTATGCTAGCGTTACACGAGCGCAACATAGCTAAACAGAGTCAATATTGTGATATGCTTTCATCCTCCATCCGAGGATGATACGGTCTCCAGATGGAGGTCATTGATGAATCGCGACTATTTCTGGCTGACGGACGCGCAATTTGCGAAGCTGAAGCCGCACCTGCCCACCGACACGCGCGGCCAACCGCGGGTGGACGACCGCCGCGTCATCAGCGGCATCATCCATGTCAAGAGCGGCGGTCGTTGGGTCGATGCGCCAGCAGCGTATGGCCCGAGAAAGACACTCTACAACCGCTTCCAGCGCTGGGCGGCCAAGGACGTATGGAGCGATATCTTCCATGCACTTGCCGGCGCGGATGGACCGCCGGCCCAGCTTCTCATCGATTCCTCGGCCGTGCGGGCGCATCGTTGCGCGGCCGGGGGTAAAGGGGGGAGCACAATCAGGCCATCGGCCGATCACGCGGCGGACGCACCACCAAGATCCACGCTCTGACCGACGGCTTGTGGCAGCCCGTCGCCTTTATGCTCACCGGCGGCCAGGTCGCGGACTGCAGGCGGGCGAGGTACTTCTCGGACAGATGCCAGAAACCGGTCTCGTCAATGCCGACAAGGGCTACGATAGCAACACCATCCGCCGCCAGATCAGTGAACGGGCAGCTTCGCCAACATCCCGCCCAAGGCCAATCGCATCTGGAAAACTGCTGCTCACCCTTCCTCTACCGCGACCGGAACGCAATCGAGCGCATGTTCTGCCGCCTCAAGGATTTCCGCCGGATCGCAACGAGATACGACCGCCTCGAAACCAATTTCCTCGCCACAGTCTGCATCGCCGCGACCGTCAGCTTCTGGTTATGAGTCCGGACCCTAAGGCCGCCGTCGCGTAGCGACGGGCTTCTTCTGCATGGACTTCATAGCGATCCGTTCGTGGTAAACGCCATCAGAGATGGAGTCTATCCGACGATAGAGCAGTCGAAAGCTGCACTGCCTGAGTTCATCAATCATTGGCAGCACCATCGTTTCGGCTTATGGATGGTGTTCGTCAAAGATGAAAGCCAAGCCAGAAAATTCGCTGGTTATTGTGGGTTGATGTGCAGCGACCTGTGTCAGCCAGAAGATCCGAATAACGTGGAAATCGTAACCTGTTCCACCTTACGGCCTCCGGGAAGGGATCACGGTCGAGGCTGGAAGAGCAATAGTACAATTTGCTTTCGACTATTTAAAGCTTGATAAAGTGACTGGATTCATTCGTCAAAATAACAAGCGTTCGCTTATAAAGAATCTGAAGGTCACCGCCCCTCTGGTGGCCGCAACAACGCCAAATCATCATTGATGAAGTACTTCATGTTTGCTCCCTTTCCAAGCTGGATTGCCGGAAGGCGCTACAAACTATCTCTACATGTTATCGCATAAACCCTTGGAATCGTGGGCAGAACTCTAGTTACCGACATTGTCGGGCGGGGAGATAGTGCCGGAAGACGTGCGGCGATATGGACTTCTCGGCTAAGGCCGGTCTGATGGTCACGGCTTGGGCGGTGCAACCGCTCCAACTGAAGATCGTTTGCCTTGACGTCGGTAGCATCGGCGATCTCGGCGTGCGTTTCCGACCAAACGACGCTGTTCTGCAGCTGCTGAACTCCATCTGAATTTTATGTGGCGGAGGCAAGGCGGACTTGGCTGGCCCTCACGGGCGCCTGGGCGGCTCCGCCGCGCCTGAAGCGGCTTCTTGCCGACGCCATGCTCGACAACGCCGCGCTGAAGGATCTCGTGGGAAATGGTGACGCCCGCAGCCAATCGGAAAGCTGTCGCTCGCCTGAAGGAAGCCTTCGGATGAGCGAACGGCGGGCGTGTAAAGCCATGGGCTGTGCCGCATGACGGTTCGCTACGAGACCAGCAGGCCCGACGACCGCGAGCTTCGCGCACGGATGAAGGCGATCGCGCAGGAGCGTCGCCGGTTCGGATGCCGGCGTCTGCTCGTGATGCTGAGGCGCGAGGGACGCGTTGTGAGGCACAAGAAGCTCTTTCGGCTCTATGGCGAGGAGAAGCCGACCGTTCGCCGCCGTGGCGGGCGCAAGCGGGCGATCGGAACCAGGGCGCCGATGCTGGTGCCGCTGCGTCCCGACGAGCGGTGGTCGCTCGACTTCGTCTCCGACCAACTCACCGACGGGCGCCGCTTGCGCATCCTCACCGTCGTCGACGACTGCACGCGGGAATGCATGGCTCTGGTGGCCGACACGTCGCTCTCGGGCGCACGAATTGCGCGCGAGCTGGATCGGCTCACCGCTGTCTCTAAGGCCTTACTCCGTTCCATTCCGTAGGTGCTATGGCAGCGAGTTCACCTCGAGCGCCATCCTGGCATGGGCCAACCAGGTCCATGTCGAATGGCACTACTTCGCGCCTGGCAAGCCGATGCAGAATGCCTTCATCGAGAGCTTCAACGGCCGCCTCCACGACGAACTGTTGAACGAGACGCTGTTCACCTCGCGCAGATCCGCGCGTCCCTGGCCCTGGGCACGCCGACTACAACAGCGCGCGGCCTCATTCGTAGATCGTGGCAGACGCCGAACGAGTTTGCACAGACCTTCAATCCGGGACAGTCGCTCGCGCTGCGCAATGCGAAACGCTCCACGCCAGCGCCCGTCACTTCCACCGCCCATCAGGGCAAATTGCGGACTTCATCCACAAGCCGCCGGCAACGGGCAGGCCTCATAGCTTCGGCGGACGTATCCTGAAGCATGGCCTTGTCAAGCGTCAGATCGGCGACGATCTTCTTCAGCCGGTTGTTCTCGTCTTCGAGCTGGCGCATGCGCTTGACCTCCGACGGCGTCAGACTGCCATAGCGCTTCTTCCAGTTGTAGAACGTGGCACAGAAATGCCGGCCTGCGGCACACCTCCGCTACGGGCGTTCCTTCCTGCCGCAGAATGAAGGCGATCTGAGTCTCCGAAACTTCGACGTCTTCACGGAATCCTCCTTCTCCCGAAACCGGGATATAAGTGGAAATTCCAACTCAGAACGGCCCGAAATCAGGAAGCACGTCAATGCCCGTGAGCTCAAAATCCGGCATTCCGACGGTGTCGAGAAAGCCTTTTTGAATTCCTCCGGGGGGTGAGATAGTCGAGTGCTGAATGCAGCCTAGCGGAAACCCTGTCCGGCTTGCGAGATGTGTAGCCTCGCAGCCACTGGCGGCGGCGCAGCAGAAGATTGGGGTCAATGCCGAGCTCGCGTGAATGACGTGGGGTGAGTTTGGAGCAGACTACACTTGAAGCTTGTGAACCTTAAAGCGTAGCAGAAAGCAAATCGGAGAGGACCTCCCCGACATCGTTCGGAAGCTCGAGATCAGGGGCTGACATGGTTACGATCGGAGCATATTCGGCACCGACGTTCCCGGCCTGATTCACTGTGCGTCGGAGATCGTCAACATACGTCTCTGTCATCTTCGTATCTCGTATTCGCACCCAATGTTCGGTGATACCACCTCTTACCTGACGTCACCGCGCTGGTGCGGCCAGGTAAGAGCCTCGGGTTGTTCTTATTCGCTGACGTGCTCCCCTGAATATCCCCGTTTATAAGTTAGCCCTGTTCATGTTGTGATCCTTGACGGATCGGGTTGCATATTCAAGCGGGGTGAGCCCATAGAGGCTCGTGTGTGGGCGATTCACATTGTAGTCGATCCTCCATTCTTCGATGCTGTTGCGGGCGTGCCGATAGCTGGTGAAGAGCCGTTCGTTGAGGCACTCATCGCGTAGCCGACCATTGAAGCTTTCCCCGAAGCCATTCTGCATCGGCTTGCCCGGTGCGATGTAGTGCCATTCGACATGCCGATCCTCCTGCCAAGCCAAAATGGCGTTTGAGGTCAGCTCGGTGCCGTTATCCGACACGATCATGCAGGGGTAGCCGCGATGCTCGGCGATGATGTCGAGTTCGCGGGCGACACGCTCACCCGAGCGAGTTGTCGACGACCGTGGCCAGACACTCCCGGCTGAAGTCGTCGATGACGCATAGTATCCGGAAGCGGCGACCATCGGTCAGCGTGTCGGAGACGAAGTCGAGGCTCCAGCGCTGGTTGGCGTCCTGCGGTAACCGCCATCGGCGCCCTGGTGCCCAAGGCCCGCTTGCGACCACCGCGCTTGCGCACCGTCAGCCGCTCCTCGCGATAAAGGCGATAGAGCTTCTTCCAGTTCACCGCCACGCCTTCGCGCTTCAGGAGAAGGTGCAGCCGACGGTAGCCGAAGCGCCGGCGTTCGGCGGCCAGATCCCGCAGCCGCTTGCGCAAACCGGCATCATCCGTTCGGGACGGACGGTAGCGGTAGACCCGCGGCTCCATGCCGACGAGCCCGCAGGCGCGACGCTGCGAATAGCCCATGTGCTCGATCGCCCAAGTCACGGCAGCCCTCCTCGACCCGGGCGTCAGAAGTTTTTTCCGAGCATCTCGCGCAAGGTCGAGACGTCGAGCATGGCATCGGCCAGCAGACGCTTCAGCTTGCCGTTCTCCTCCTCAAGGCTCTTCAGCCGCTTCGCCTCCGACATCCATGCCGCCATACTTCGAGCGCCACTTATAGAAGGTCGCGTCGCTCACACCGTATTCGCGGCACAGTTCCGTCGCCGAGAGCCCAGCCCGGTGTTCCTTCAAAATGCCGATGATCTGTTCGTCAGAAAATCTCGATCGCTTCATTGCCTGTCTCCTCATCCGAGGAACAGGCTAACCTCAAACCGAGGACATTTCAGGGGAGCACGTCATCGCCAAGAGGCGGAAATGGTGTGATCGACCAATCGATTAAGTCGACGGCACGCTGAAGTATCGCCTCGGTCTGAGCAAGGCTGGGTGAAACGGCCACGATACGTCCAAGGCAGTCTCTATAATTGCCTTTCCTGACGATCGGCGCCTTAGATTCAACAAACAATTTGGCCTCGACGACACCTGGTACAGCAGCAGCCTGACTGTCGCCGCCGATCCAATCGAGGGTGCCATCGCGATCAGGAATCACGAATCGCGCAGCCGCAGTCTGCGAATGCCTTCTGCGCAAATCCCATTCCTCGCCGATAACAAGTTTGATGTGCTCGGTGATGAGGTCAATACCGTAAGCCAGTTGGACCAGTTGAGGATCGGGCGCGCCAGACAGACGCGGATTGACTTCAATGACGACTGGGCCACGCTTCGTCCAATGGAGTTCAATGGCCGTTGGCCCCCAGCCAAGACCAAGAGCTCGCAAACAGCTCAGCGAAACATCGGCGATATGTTTATGCTCGTCATCCCGCAGCGGCGCCGGAAAGGTTGACCCACGAAAGACGAAATGTGGCGGGGGGTCGAAGTCAGCGGCTGCGATCGCAACAACCTCATTTCCCATTATCACGACGGTATAAGAGGGGCCTTCTGCGAATTCTTCGATCAGTATCCTCGGCGAAGATCGCCAAATGTGCTTCCCGCCCAACAGATAGGTCGTGTGTTCGGATATCTCATCGGCGTTGCGGCACAATCGGACGCCGCTGCTGCCATTGCCTACGGCTGGCTTGAGAATCACCGGCAGGCCGATCTCCGCAGCAGAGCTTTCTACTTCTGTTGCATTCGCGGCCAAGCGATAAGCAGGTACTAGAACGCCGGCCTCCGCAAGGAGCTCGCGTTGAGTGAATTTATCGCAGCATCGTTCAATGGATACGGGGTTCGGTCCCGGTAGACGGAAGTGCCGGCAGAGCTTGCCAACTGTCGCAGAGACCGACTCATCGTAGAACGCAAAGCCAGTAATGCCACCAATGTCATACGTGGCACGCAGCCGGGAACATTCGCCGATCAGCGCATCGAGATTGTCTGTATCGACACGGATTGCCTCAATTCCTTCCGCCGCAAGATAGTCGTAGCGAGCTGGATCACCTGACAGGGTAATTGGAGTGAGGCCAAGGCGTCGGGCCGCCTGGACGTATAGCACACCATTACCCATTGGATGGCCCTCAAGCAGGATGAGTGCTCTTTTTGTCATTGGCTGTTACTCCCGACGTTGCGTACTGTGTCCCGACCCGGCAGCAGCTTTCTTTATCGGTGCCAGACGTCAGATGTTGCGCTGACGGATACCATTGTCTGCGCTTTGCAATCGCAAAAGTTCTGTAAATTTATCTGAAGGTTCTGTTGCAAAGCAAGAATGAAGGTTGGCAAATCTTGTCAGGCAGCGAGGAAAACTGGCGATGTCATGCCAAAGAATTGGAGGTGCCAATTATCGCCCGACGGCTTATTGAGTGGCTGCCTGAAGCGCAAACTTGTGGAAGGGTGATCATCGTTCCAGTGCTCAATCCACTGGCTGTGCAGGCATGGACCTGTAACACGCCGATCGACGGATTGAATCTCAATCGGGTATTTCCGGGCCGCGCCGTCGGGTCCGTAACCGAACGCATGGCGGATGCGGTTTCACGCCTTTTGTTGCCAATGGCGGACACCGTGTTCGATCTGCACAGCTTCGGACCAACGTTGGATATTCCGCCGGCGGCTACGACGCATCCCATTGCTGATGCCGATCTCATGGCCAAGACGATCAGAATGGCAGGCACAATCAAATTCCCTATGCCATTGGTGTGGGAATACCAGGATGCGCCTAGAATGTTCGATATCTCGGCCCAATTGGCCGCCCAGCGCTGGAAGCGGTTGTAAAGTGTCTTTCTCGGCCCATCCGCTGCTGGCGCATCGACCCAACGACCGCCGCTCTTGATGACATGGATGATGCCGCTGATGACGCGGCGGGTCCACCCGCGGTTGGCCGCGCGTGTCGGTGGGCAGGTGCGGCTTCAGCTTCGCAAATTGCGCGTCAGCACAGGCCATCTTGTTGTCCCGGGAGGCGCGGATCGAGAAGCTCTTTCGATTCCGGTCTTCAGCCTCAACAAAGGGGCTGGACCGCACTCCTTATTACCGGTGGTTGTCACGGCAACGAACTGGAAGGACCAATTGTCGCCCGACGGCTTATCGAATGGCTGCCCGATGCGCATATTGTGGAAGGGTCATCATCGTCCCCGACCTGAATCCACCCGCCCCTTCAAGCTTGGAGCAGCAATACGCCGATCGACGGGTTGAATCTCAATCGAGTTTTTCCGGGTCGCGCCGACGGCTGTGTTACGCAACGAATCGCTGATTCGGTTTCCCGCGTATTGTTGCCTATGGCCGACATAGGGTTCGATCTCCACAGCTTCGGACCGATGTGGGCTTTCCCACCGGCGCTGCTCGTGGTCGGCTCGCGAGAGGCACATCGCCGTTTTACGGGTTGCGGCTGCGAGCGGCCTGAGACGGCGCTCGCTAAGGAATGGCTGAGTCGTCAGAGCACGCCTGCACGGGCAACCTCGGCCCGAAAGCCCCGACCTGTCCCCGCCCTCACAGGATTCTGTCGCTGTAATCTTCCAACGCCGGGATTTGAGCATCACTATGTGCGATAATCGGCAAGCGGCTGCAGGTGGATGAGCCCCGGCTGGACCTGCTCTGAGCAATTACTGAGGGAGTTATTTATGAAAGTAATCAAAGGTCCACAGGTCTTCCCGCGTTCGGAATACATGCGTAGGCTCAGCGCGGTGAAGGCGAAGATGGTTGAGGGGGATATCCTCGCCGTCGTCATCACAGACAACGCGCATATCACTTACCTCACGGGGTCTGTCGCCCACTCTTATGACACTCGAGGTGTCGTCGTCCTGGCTTCGCGGGATGAGCCGATTTTCATCCTGCGTTGGATGGACGTTGCCGCGGCCGTGCAGGAGACCTTCCTGGAACGCGACAGCATCATCGGCTACTCGGAGGAGTTGATGGGCGATGCCGACAGGAACGGTTACGACGCGGTGATCGATGTCCTGCTGGACCACGGCCTCGGGCAGGGCGGCATTGGATTCGAGTTTTGCAACCTGGCAGTGGATTCGGCGGAGAAGTTTAAGCGCCGCTTGCCGCAGGCGCGCATCATCGACTTCTCGAATGAGGTTACCCGCATCCGCACACGCAAGTCCGACCTCGAAATTGCCGTCCTGCGCGAAGCCGCGGCGATTTCAGACGCGGGTGTGCTTAGGGCCGCGGAGGTTATGCGCCCCGGCATGAGGGAAGCAGATGCCATCGCCGAAATTGTCGGGGCACTCGCCCGCGGAGCAAACGGCAAACCAGGAACTTGGATCGCCACACCTTTTTTCTGCGCAACGTCCCGGATTGGAAATCCCCATACCACATGGAGCGAAGACAGCCTCCGGAAAGGTTCACAGGTCAATCTCGAGATTGCCGGCGTACGGCATGACTACCACGTTCCGATCTGCCGTACCTTTGTCCTAGGCAAACCGTCTGACCGCTTGCAGCGCATCCACGAAGCGCAACTTGCTGGCCTCGAGGCGGGGCTGAACGCAATCTATGCCGGCGCCGTCAGCGGCGAAGTGGCCAAAGTGATTCACAGCACAACCGAAAAGCACGGATTCAAGAAACGGTCGCGCGCCGGATATTCCATAGGTATCAACTGGATGGAAAAGACGACCAGCCTCAAGCTGGGGGATAAGACAGTTCTCGAGCCGAACATGACGTTCCACTTGCATCTCGGTTCCTGGGTTGAGGAAGACTTCGGCTATGTCCTTAGCGAGAGCATTCGCGTCACCGAATCCGGCGTCGAGGTTCTGACAAAGGCGCCGCGGCAACTTTTCATGTTGAGCTGAGCCCGCCAACGGCATCCCTCCCAGCATCCGGCCGCTGCGCCACGATGCCCCGGCAGACCGAGCAGGCGGACGACGCGAACGCCCCTCCGGGTGCGCGTCGGCCAATGCGACATTCCATCGTTGGAAGTTTCCATAGGACCCATGACGCACTCGCCCGTGCGCGATCGCCGACTGCTGGCGACTCAAACTTCCAGCTCTTCAGGGACGTCGCGTGGCGGGCCAGGACAGATTGCCAAGTTGTGTGCGTCAAGTTCTGCAAAAGCGGGGTGGCAGTAGCTGTGACTTCGGCGTGTCCGCCGCGCAGCTCCCGTGTTTAGCGGAGCGGCGGACACACCGCGGTGCTCAGGCGGCCAATGCCCTCAGGCTCTCCTTCTTGTGCTCGCGCAGATGATCCATGTTGAGGTAGCGGGTCGCCTCGAGCCAGTTCTCATGGATCTCCACCGCCAGCGCCCGAACCAGCCGCAGACAGCTCTGCGGGTTGGGGAAGATGCGAACGACCAGGGTGCGCCGCTTGATCTCCTGGTTCAGCCGCTCCAGCATGTTCGTCGACTTCATGTGCTTATGGTGGGCAAGCGGCAGCCGATAGAAGCTCAGCGTTTCCTCGATGTTGTCCTCCACCCAGTTGACCAGCTTCGGGTATTTGGCCTGCCATTTGGCGATCCACTGCGCCAGGTCGCGCTTGACCTCTGCAAGGTCGCGCCGGTCGTAGAACCATCTGAGCTCCATCAGGCAATCGTCGTCGACCTTGCGCGGCACGTAGTCGAGCGCGTTTCTGAGGAAGTGCACGTAACAGCGCTGCCAGACCGCCTCGGGCAGCACTTCCCGGATTGCCGCCCTGAGCCCCGGATGGTCGTCGGAGACGACGAATTCGACGTCGGCGAGCCCGCGCTGCTTGAGCCCCGTCACGAACTCGCGCCAGCTCGAATGGCTCTGCCGCAGGAAAGCCTCGCGGTGGCGGTCAAGAGCGGGGCGATGAAGCCGGCCGATACGCGCCGGATGATCGTGGACACGACCGTGCAGCCGAAGAACGTGATGTTCCCGACCTACGCCAAGCTCATTCATCGGGCGCGCGAGCGGCTGGCGCGGCTGGCCAAGCAGGTGGGTGTGGATTTGCGCCAGACCTGTATGCGGGTTGGCAAGATGGCGCTGGTCAAGCACCAGCGTTTCATCGGGGTCGATCTGGCAAAGAACGCCTTTCAGCTGCACGGGGCGGCAGCTGATGGATCGGTTGTGTTCCGCAAGAAGCAGTCGCGCCTGCAGTTTTGCAGGTTCATGGCGGGTCATCCGACATGTATCGTGGCGATGGAGGCGTGCGGCAGTTCCCACTACTGGTCTCGCGAGATGGCCCGGCTCGGCCATCAGCCGAAACTGATTGCCCCTGGCTATGTCAAGGCGTTCATCAAGTGGCAGAAGAACGACGCAGCGGATGCGGAGGCGATCGTCGAGGCGGCGCAGCGGCCAACGATGCGCTTCGTCGAGACCAAGAGCGAGGAGCAGCAGTCCCGGGCGATTGTGTTTCGCACCCGCGAACAGCGGGTCAATCAGCGCACCGAGTTGGTCAACGCCTTGCGCGCGCACCTTTACGAGTTCGGCCATGTTGCTCCGCAAGGAATCGGCCACCTGAGGCGTCTGGCAGAGGTCATTGAGGACGAGAACACGGAACTGCCGGATCTGGTCCGCGAGATCTGCGGCGATCTGTTGGATCAGATCGACCAGCAGACTGGCCGGCTCGACGCACTGAAGAAGACGATCGACGTGCTGTCCAGGAAAGGTGAAACATCGCAACGCTTGCAGACCATGCCCGGTGTCGGCCCGATCGCCGCCCTTGCCATCGAAACCTTTGCGCCGCCGATGGAGACGTTCAAGTGCGGGCGCGACTTTGCCGCCTGGCTCGGGCTGGTCCCGCTGCAGAAGTCGACCGGCGGCAATCAACGACTAGGCAAGACCTCGAAGATGGGTCAGTGCGACATTCGACGTCTGCTCATCGTCGGCGCCATGGCCGTGGTGCAACTGGCATCCCGCAAGCGTGTACCAGAGGGTTCCTGGCTTGCCCGCATGATAGCGAAGAAGCCGCGCATGCTGGTGGCGATCGCGCTGGCCAACAAGATGGCGCGCGGCATCTGGGCTATGCTGACGAAACAGGAGGACTACCGGATCCGGCGATGGTGCGGGCATGATCATTCAGCAGCACACCTGAAGCCGGTTCGTCGGGATGTGAGGAAGGCAAGAACCGCATGGGCGAATGATCGATCAGATCGGGGTCAGGAAAACCAGTGTTTGAACGAGAGCCTCATGAGCTCGCCAAGCAGATTTGGACCTGATCCGCGCATCACCATACCAGCCCGCGGCATGCGAATGGTCGCACCCGAGAGGCCTGACACAAGTCCGCACTCGATCACGCGTTCAAAGGTTAAAATCTTCCTTGCAAAACGGCTTGCATCCACACAAATTCAAGCGGGCCACAAGGCGCTGCGCAAGCGCAAGATCTATCTCGGCCGGACCATTCGTGCCATCTCCCGCCAGATCGCAGCGACGCGGCGTTGGAGGCCATCTTCAAATGGCCGCTCTGCCGGGCATCGGCGATGCTGGAGCAGCGGCCACGCCAGCGCGGCCGCAAGCGCAAGATCAGGAGCCGGCATGCGCCGGAGGTCGAGTGCATCGGAAAACCCTGCACGATGCTGGGCTCGATGGTGCGGCGCGGTACGAACCGCTTCTTGTCGGCCAGGCGCTCGGTGGCCAAAGCGAAGTTCTCTTCGCTGACGATTGCCGGGACTGGCACTCCAATCCATTCCTCGCGCGGCCGCTCGTGCGCACTGGTCTTTTCGCCATGACCTGCCCGACCCGACAGTCGGACGGGCTTCGTTACCTTTTGCCGTGGCCCGACCTTTGTTTTGTTGACAGAGGCGGTGCCCTTATACGCGGGATTGCGCAACATGCCCCACTCGACGCCGTGGCGGGCGAACTCTTCGGTCAAGAGAACCTGATAGGCATACTTCCGGCTCAGCCGATCCGGCGAATGGACGAGGACGGTATGGATCTGGCCTTCGGCCACAAGATCCCGCAGCCGCTCCAGGCCCGGCCGCAGCAGACTGGCACGTCGACCAGCGCCGCCGTCTGACTGCCGATCGTGTTGTCCTCCTTCTGTTGGTCGGAGGACACCCGGGGATAGATCGCGGCGATCTTCATCGCTCCCCTCCCTTTTAGGCGCGGTCCAACACCGACGACACGGACCCGCTCCGGCACCAATCCCATAAACCTGCTCCAGCTTGACGGCGCAGAGACGGTCAAACTTATAGGTGTAGCTCGGCGGTGACGAAGCCGCTCGCGAGCGCGCCCTCGACAGCGCAGAAGCGAGTGAGCGCCATAGCGGCGGTCATCGATGTTCCCCGGTAAGGTCGGGTTGCTGACACGAAGGTGATTCGAAGGCACCACCGATGACCGACCACATGATGAACCTGCGCACGCTCGTGGAGAAGATCCCCGACGCCGATACCTTGCGCGAGATGATCGGCTTTGCCACCGAGCGTCTGATGGAGCTGGAGGTTGGGGCCGCCACGGGGCCGGCCATGGCGCGCATCGAGACGTTCCGCCATCCGCGATCGCTCGATCGCTACATGGTCCGCAGCGGGTTCTTCTCTTGGCTCAGCGACGACGACGCCATTGGTGGGCCCAGTGATCAAGGATGTAGTGCAGGAAGATTGGCGAGAAGCGGATTGCTTACCGCCCGCGCGCAGGCTCAGCGTTCCCGATGAATGCGTGATTGAGGACGAAGACTTCAGCGGTGCTCGAGGCGGATGCGCCCAAGAGCTTCTCCCAACTCCACTCCTGGCGCGTGCCGGACCAACTGGCAAACCCAGTCCCCGCGCCTCGAACACACCGTCGAGCCCAAATCCTAATAGCCTTGCCCGCCATCCCGCGGTTCAGTTCAATCGGGCTTCAATGTAGTCGCGACCATCGCGCCTGACCAATGCGACACGCCCGGGCTACCAGCTCCTGATGAAGTGAACGTGGGTCGACCTTATGCTGGACCTGCCCTGGCTGCACGATGAGGCGCCAATCTCTAATGTGCCGACAGGGCCGTCCCTGATTAGGCTTTGCAGGTGTTGGCACGTTTTCCCGCTCTGCCATAACGACATAGTCGAGATGCCCAGCCTGAAGCGCCAAAACTCATGTTCGCGCGGCTGGGACAAATAGTCGGAAATCCGACAAAGTTGCGACTTAGCAAACAGCAGAATCGGATGCGAGAAGCAGAGGTATTGGACTGAAACCGTTTTTTCGGTCGGCACAGCTCTTGCTCTTTGAACTGCGACGTCGACCCAGGAACGGAGCCGTTCGATGTTCGCACCGACGATTACGCTTGAGAGTAGGCCACTTGCTCGCGATGGCACGGGCTCATGCAGGAGACATTATCGGCCCGCTGGAATCTCCTCTACTAAGCGGCCGGAGTGCGCGATCAGTTCTATGGCTGCTCCGTTGGCGACCGTGGGCGCAAGTTCGCAAGCGATCGACATCGTTTCGAAGCTCCTGTGCTTGCACGGGACACGCTTCGCAGGTCGGCTGACATCAGATGTATTCAGCAGTTGGCAATACAAATTTGATTAATAGGGTGAAGTACAGTCAAGTAGATTAATGCACCAACGTTAGGAAAATTGAATATGTCTGATGAGTTCACTTATGGCGAGATTTACGCCCCGATCTATGAAGAATACACCGCCATACAAGGCAAAGTTGCTGAAGTAGATGAGACTGTCGCCTTTTTTGAGCGATATTGCAGCGGGGGCAGCGCTCTCGAGCTGGGGATAGGCGACGGGCGCGTGGCAGTGCCGTTGAGCGAGCGCGGCGTCAAGGTCGAAGGTATCGACAATTCCTGCAGCATGTTGAAACTTCTCGCCAAGCGCACCGATCTAATCAAGGCTTGGCAAGGAGATATTGCCAATTTCAGATCTGAGCAACGCTACGACGTGGTGTATTGCGTTTATAGCACGTTCACGCTGCTCTTCACGCGCGAAGCGCAAATAGCTTGTCTCCGATCTGCCGCGGAGGCACTAGATGATAAGGGGATTTTGGTGATAGAATTGGGTGTACCAACCTTGGATGCTTTCGCCCGCGGCCAGAAAACTACAGGGGTGCGGCTAGTGGATCATGAGAATACGATCCTCGATGTGGCTGTCCACGATCCATTGAACCAGAGCTTGGTTTCAACCCTCCTCTGGTTTTCTGGTACATCGGTCAGACGGTTACCGCAACGCATTCGTTACGTTTATCATCAAGAACTCGATACCATGGCCGAATGCGTGGGGCTTGAGCTAGCGGAGCGGTGGGGCGATTGGGCGAGAGGCGCGTTCATCGAAGGATCCAAGCGTCATATCTCGGTCTACCGCCGAAGCAGTCGGTAGTCCGCGATACTCCGCGGAAAAAATCATTATACCAAGGGTCATGAAGCTCGACTGACGTGAGCCCACTCTCGCATTCCGTTTGATGTGATTGTTTCGGGTTGGCGATGAGCTTCTGTCAAGCCTCGCAGACGGTGTCGATGATGGCGTCGTGATCGTCCAAGACGCGGTTCGAGAGCCAATTGGCGCGCAGATATTGCCAGACATTCTCGACTGGGTTGAGGTCCGGGGCTCGCGACGGCAGCAGCAGCGATGTTTTTCGGCACCTTCAGCTTGGCTGTCGTGTGCCAGCCTGCCCGGCCGAGTAGCAGCACGGCGTGCGTGCCGCGCGCCACATAGCGGCTGATCTCTTCGAGGTGAAGCTGCATGGCCGCGGTGTCGGCAAACACTACCCAGCCGGGACATACGGATGGAGAGAGGTTTGGCATTGGTTTTTGACTACATTGTCGTCGGCGGCGGTTCCTCTGGATGCGTCATGGCGAGCAGGCTTTCCGCCAATGGAAATCGCGTGCTCCTCATCGAGGCAGGTCCCGATACCCCTCCGAACGCTATCCCTGACGACATCCTCGATGGCAGTCCCACGCGTGCTTATCTCAATCCTGATTATCAATGGCCGTCACTCGAGGTGACCACGGTGCGGGATGGCCGCAAGCCCACTCATTACGAGCAGGCCCGGGTCATCGGCGGCGGCTCCAGTATTAATGGCCAAGTGGCCAACCGCGGTGCCCCCGAAGACTACGATGAGTGGGCCTCAAGCGGTGCAACGGGCTGGGGTTGGGAGGAGGTTCTACCCTACTTCCGTCGCCTCGAATGCGATTTG
>NZ_JAMYLA010000079.1:0-19854 GCF_040317725.1 Mesorhizobium sp. M1396
TTTATATTCCTCGGCGACCCACCCTCAAACTCCCTCTTCTTGGCGTGGTCCGTTCACTTTTTTAAAACCATACCTATTCCTCATTCCGGGCGGGCGTGCACGTAAACCCCGCCCACGACGCTGGACTCGCCACCCTCAACCGTATTTTCGATGCAGGACAGGATCTGCAGTGTCGGCACCGGATCGCGATAGGGATTGTCGGTGTGCGCCTGGAGGCCGAGATTGGTGTAGGCGAGATTATTCGGATTGACCTCGGCGCGCACTTCGAACCAGCGCCCGTAATTGGTCTCCCTGATGTAGCCGAACAGATCGGACACCTTGCAAAGCGCCCCCGATTCGGCCGGAAGATCGTCCATCACCGCAAAGCCATGGGCTTTCACCGCCGACAGCCATTGCCGCAAGACATCGCGGTCTCTGCTGGCGGCAGGGTAGCCGGCGCGCGGCACCGAATTCTGCATGGTGGCCTTGGTCCATCGAACGATGCCCTCGCCTGTCCAGCCGGGCCGATGGGCCTCGTCGCGATCATAGGCATTGCCGCGCAGCCATGTCGCCGGGAAATTCACCGTTTTTTTCTCGGGCATGAAGCTGACTTCCAGGACATCGCCCTTGATCGACGCGGCGCCGATCCTGGTGTCGGCGGGAATGTCGAGGATGGTGATGAGCCGTTGACCATTGCCGGCGCTGCGCGTCCTGTCGTCCAGCGCATTGTCGCGTAGCCACATGGCGTGAAAGCGTGTGCGCGTCCCATCCTGCCAGCCAAGGTCGATTGTTCTGCCTTCGTCGCCAATCAGCGCGTGGGTGAGCATGGAGATCCGTTCCTATCCGTTGGGTCCCACGGCCAGATCCGCAGGGTTTCGATTGCACGTTGATCGCGCCGCAGGCATAATTCAAATTATCCTTTTTTGACCAATGGCCTGAATTCACTGATGCCTCGAACTGCCACATCCTTGCCGCCGCTCGACTGGCTGCGCAGTTTCGAGGCTGCCGCGCGGCTGTCGAATTTCACAGCGGCGGCAACCGAGCTTGGCCTCACCCAGGCCGCCGTCAGCCAGCACATCCGGCTTCTCGAGGAATGGCTGAAGACGCGCTTGTTCTCACGGCTGGCGCGCGGCGTCGCGCTGTCGCCGGTGGGCGCGGCCTACCTGCCCCACATCCAGTCGGCCTTCGCCACCATCGGCAACAGCACCGCGGAACTGTTCGAGCCGCGCGCTGTCCAAACCGTAACCATTCGGGTGCCGATCTCCTTTGCATTGCTGATGCTCGCCCCGGCGCTGCCCGATTTGGCGAGGGCGCTGCCGCGCATCCAGCTCGACCTGGTGACGATCCATCGCCCTGCTGACTACGACCTGCCGGGCTCGGTGCTCGACATCCGTTTTGGCAATGGAGCCTTCCCCGGACGCGAAGCCGACAGGCTGACCGCCGAGCGGCTCGTGCCGGTGGCGGCTCCCAGCTTGGCCAGTGACGCTGACTGGACCTCACTGCCATTGCTTCTGGTCGCCGGCGCGCGCGAAATGTGGGCGGAGTGGTTCGCCGCCGCCGGGCTGGCTGGCCACCCCAGGCGATCGCACCGCTTCGACAGTTTCGTTGCGGCGATGGAAGCGGCCAAGGCCAGCGCCGGTGTGCTGCTGGGCTCGCGGCCACTGGTCGATGCCGCGCTCGACAGCGAGACGCTGGTCAGGCTTTCCGGCTTTGAACTCTCCAGCACATCGGGACATTTTCTGACCAAGGCGTCGGCCGCGCGCCTGACCGGCGCTGAGCAGGATTTCCGCCAATGGCTGCTGTCGCGACTCTCTGGCTCCGCGCCAGCATGACTGGTTACGAGATTGGCCCGATCCGCTTCCAGTAGATGAGCGTGCCGGTCAGCCCGCCATGCGGCTTCAGGGCATAGTCCGGTATCTCGCCGGTCAGCGTGAAGCCGAGCTTTTCATAGAGGCCTGAAGCGCCATCTTCAGCGGCCGTGTCCAGAACCAGCAGCGTGCGCCCCTTCTCGACCGCAAGGCCTTCGGCGGTCCGCATCAGGCGCGTTCCCACACCGCTGCCCCGGCGATCGACCCGGGTCATCAGCTTGGCGATCTCGGCCCGGTGCGGCTGGTTGGGCGGGAAGTCGAGCAGCAAGGTCACGGTGCCGACCAGGACCTTGCCGTCCCAGGCGCCAAGCACCGCTCTTTCCCCTCTTTCCGCCGCGGCCAGCGATTTCTCCCAGAATGCCCTTGCCGTCTGCGGCGCCAGCGGATGCATGAAGCTGACAGATCCGCCGGCCGCTACCGTTGCGACCAGCAATTCGGCCAGCATCTCCTGCGTCTGAGCAGACGGGGTCAGGGTTCCGATCTCGATCAAGTTCATGTGCAGGATGTCCTGTGATTTGCGATAGACGCGGGCATTGCCATCAGTCCAGATGGCGCACGCGGCGTCGCTTTCGCGCCGCCTTGATGGCGCTGATGCGTTCGGTGTCTTCCGCCCCGAGATGCCGCCCGCGCTCCAGAATCTCGAGCGTGTACTCCTCATAGGTCAGGCCCAGCCGCTCGGCCTTGTCCATGCGCAGCAGCATGACGTCGCGGCTCGGCGCCTTCCACGCCTTGGCATGGGCGGCCTGCCAGGCGAGGAAGACGTAGGGATCGCCCTTGCCCCATGGCGGCCCCTTATACTCATCAAGAGGCGGCCCCCCATTGTGGGAGCGCTTTGGTCTCTTCGCCATGACGTCAGCCCCTGACCAGCGCGACGAGATAGTCGGCGCCGAGCTCCAGGGCGTGGAAGGTGCAGTCCGACGGCGCGCCGAGCGCCAGGCAATCGCCGGGTTCGAGCCTGTGCACCACCTCGCCTTCGATGAATTCGAGTCGCCCGGAAATCAGCCATATCTGCTGCTTGATGAAGGCGTAGGAGGCGGCCGGAAAGCTGACTTTGGCGTTCGCCGGCAGCTGCACCCTGATCAGCTCGAGCGGCACGTCGGACGCCGGCGAAAGGTGCCGTCTCACATAGCCGGTATCGGGATCGCGCCACACCGGCTGATCGGCCTCGCGCAGCAGCCCGCCGCCATGCAACTCCGCGCGCGCGATCAAGGTCGACAGGGTCAGGCCGAAGGCCGCCGCGATGCGAACGAGAAGGGCCGCCGTCGGACTGGTCTTGCCGCGCTCGATCGTGCTTAGCATCGCCTTCGAGACGCCTGAACGCTCCGCGAGTTCGGCCAAGGACCAGTCCCGCATGATCCTTTCGGCGTGTATCCTTCGACCGATCGTCGAGGAAATATCGTTCGCTATATCATCCATATGTCTATTATAGCGAAATATCGACACCGGAAAAGGGCCGTCTCGCGACAATTTTCACGGACCCCTTAATCCTCTCTACACCATCCGACCTCATCGGGCCTTAACCCCATTCCTGTAGGATCGCTACTCCAGGGGAAATGGGGATTGGCCTGTCCATGTATGTCGAACGCGAAGCCTCCGTTGGAGAACCGACATCGCAGGAGCGCCGCGACGCCGAGCAGAACGACAGGCGCATCCTTGGCAATGTCGTGCAATGCGACGGCGCACGCGCGACCATCGGTGCCTATGCGAATGATGTCGACGGCGCGGTGACCGGCCTGTGGACGGTCGGCAAGATGATTTCCATCAATCTCGGATCCACGCGAACCGTCGGCCTGGTCTACGGGATCGGCAAGTCGGATCGTGCCTGGAGCAATGAGGGCCAGAACGCGATCGAGGTCAGCATCGAGCTGATCGGCGAAGTGCGTGACGGAGCAGAGCCGGGCGCCAAACCGGTCTTCGACCGCGGCATCACCGCCTATCCGCATATCGGCGCCGTCGCGCACCGCATCCGCACCCGTGACCTGCAGGCGGTCTATGATCTCGCCGGGCGTCATTCGATCGCCATCGGAACGCTCGCGCAGGACGAAACGATCGCCGCCAATATCGCCATCGACGATACGCTGGCGCGTCACTTCGCCATTGTCGGCACCACCGGTGTAGGCAAATCCACCGCCGTCTCGCTGCTGCTGCGCAAGTCGATCGCGGCAAGACCCGACCTGCGCATCTTGATCCTCGACCCGCACAACGAGTTCGCGGCGTCGCTGCCCGAATACTGCGTAAGGGTCGATTCCAAGACCTTGGATCTTCCGTTCTGGATGTTCACGCTGGAGGAATTCGCCGAGGTGCTGTTCCGGGGCCGCGAGACCGAGCCGGAAGAAATCGATGCCTTGCGCGACCTCATTCCGGCCGCCAAGAACCTTTACCGCAATCCCAATTCCGGCGCCTATATCAGGCGCGGCGGCGATGCGCTGACCGCCGATACGCCGGTTCCTTACCGCATCGCCGACCTCCTCAAGCAGATCGATGAGCGCATGGGCATGCTCGAAAGCAAGACCGATCGCCCGACGCTCAGATCGCTGAAGACGCGCATCGAATCGGCGGCGGCCGACCCGCGCTACCGCTTCATGTTCAACTCGCGCCTGATCGAGGACACCATCCACGAAACGATCGGCAACATCTTCCGTGTGCCGCATCATGGCCGCCCGGTGACCTGCTTCGAGATGGCCGGCATGCCGTCCGAGGTGGTCAATTCCGTCTGTTCGGTGCTGGCGCGCCTGGCCTTCGACCTCGCTCTGTGGAGTGAAGGCAAGCTGCAGCTTCTGTTTTTGTGCGAAGAAGCGCACCGGTATATGCCGGCCGATCCGCGCCTCGGCTTCGCGCCGACCAGGCACGCGCTGTCGCGCATTGCCAAGGAAGGCCGCAAGTATGGCTGCTATCTCGGCGTCGTCACCCAGCGCCCGGGCGAGCTCGATCCGACCATCCTGTCGCAATGCTCGACCTTCTTCGCCATGCGGCTTGCCAATGAGCAGGACCAGGCGATCATCCGCTCGGCGATTGCCGACTCTTCCGCCTCGACGCTTGCCTTCCTGTCCTCCATGGGCCAGCGCGAAGCCATCGCCTTCGGCGAAGGCGTGGCGGCGACCATGCGGCTCAAGTTCGAAAAACTGCCGAGCCACCTGCTTCCCGGCACGGCCAAGCGCGAAGAGGCCGCCTCTTCGAAGTCAGCCGACGATGTCGATCTGGTGGCAATCGTCGAACGACTGCGCAACGTGCCGAAATCAACGCAGCAGTCGATGGCCTTCGCCGAAGTCGTCGATTCAGGCCGCCAGGCCGGCGACCCCGACTACCGCAAGCAACCCGCCGCGCGCGCCCCATCGGACGACGACTTCGACATGCGCTACGGCCTCAAGCCCGCAACCTTCGGCCTGCGCCCGCAAAACGATTGAGTTTGCGGCCTGGTTGATCTGCCCGCTGATTGAGAAACCGCGCCAAGCTTGCGCTCTGCCCGGACCGCTTGGGTAAATCCCGTCAGGGAATTCGTCAGGCTGAGTCGGCTGGTGCTGTTTTCGAGAACCGGAGCGGAGCGGACGTTTGAGTCCGAGAGCACCGGAAGCGCAGAAAATGGCGGCAGACGGCCAGCCTCACGAATTCAGCGACGGGATTTTAGGCGCAGACGCGGTTGCGGCCTTGCCTCTTCGCCTCGTAGAGCTGGCGGTCGGCGCGGCGATAGAAATCCTCCGCTGTCTCCTTGCTATCCCAGACGGCAAGCCCGACGCTGGTGGTGATCTTGAGGCGGACATTGCCTGACAGCACCGACATGTTGGCGATCGCCTTGCGGATGCGCTCGGCAAACTTGCCCAGAAGGTCGGCGTCCATGTTGGGCGTGACCACCGCGAACTCCTCGCCGCCTAATCGCGCCACCACATCGTGGTAGCGTGTCATATCCTTGAGGCAGCTCGCGACGGCCTTGAGCACCTCGTCGCCGACGTCGTGGCCATGGGTATCGTTGACCTGTTTGAAATGGTCGAGATCGAGGATCATCAGCCCGACCGGCCTTTCGATGCGCCTGAACTCCTCGAGATACTCCTTCAGCGCATCATCGAAATAGCGCCGGTTCTGCATGCCGGTCAGGCCGTCGGTCAGCGCCGCATGCTCGAGTGTTTCCGAGCGCGCGCTGAGCGAGACCGTCATGGCGCGCAGCTTGCCTTCTTCCGTCGCCTGTTTTCGGATCAGCGGATAGATGAAGAAAATGCCGAAGAACAGCGCGGTAGCCAATAGCACGCCGGTCGCGAACAAAAGCTTGTTGAGATAGATGACCTTGTCCAGACCCGAAGCCGTATGCAGCTCGTTGGCGAAGGATTGCAGAAGTCCATAAGCATGCAGCGTCACCAGGCCGGCGGCCAGGATCACGAATATAAAGACGAAAAATGCTGATTCCGCCTTGTGGAAACGCATCTGCTCCCCGTTGGAAAAGTGCCCACTGACCTTATGGCATGGGCGGGCTTACGGAGGGTTAATTTGGACAACCGCAACGAGAACCTTTCTTTGCAAGTAAACTTTTCAGGTTGCAATGGAAATAAGCAGTCAGATCGTGGTTTCCACATCATCACCGGGGCGCACCCTTTGCCATTCCGGCCCCAGCTGATGCCTGAACCAGGTCGTCTGCCGCTTGGCATATTGCCTGGTCGCGATCTTGGCGCGTTCGATCGCCTCGGGAAAGCCAATCTCTCCGGCGACCGCGGCCTGCAGTTCGCGAACGCCGATCGCCTTCATCGCCGGCAATTCGGGATCGAGGCCAAGCGCCGATAGAAGCTTGACCTCGTCCAGCGCGCCCTTGTCCAGCATCTGGTCGAAGCGTTTTTCGATGCGGCCGACCAGCGCCGCCCGGTCCGGCTCGATCACCAAGAAACGCGCGGTCTCCCTGTCGATGAGCGGCCGGCCGCGTTCTGCCTGCCATTCCCGAATCGAACGGCCCGACGCGTCGAGCACCTCCAATGCGCGCACGATGCGCTGGCTGTCGGTCGGCTTGAGCATCATGGCGGCCGCCGAATCCTCGCGCAGCAGCAGGCTGTGCAGCTTGACGGCGCCCTGCTCCTTCAGTTCGTAGCGCCAGCGGTCCCGGACCCGCTGCGGAATATCGGGCATTTCCGAAATGCCCTCGGCCAACGCGCGGAAGTAGAGCCCGGTACCGCCGACAAAAATTGCTGGCCGTTCGGAAAGCGCACCCTCGTCGATCAGCTTCATCACGTCGCGCAGCCATGCGCCGGTGGAATAGGCTACGGCCGGGTGGACATGGCCGTAGAGGAAATGTGGTGCGCGGGCGAGGTCGGTCGCCTCCGGCCGGGCGGTCAGCACATCGAGCACCGAATAGCCCTGCATGGAATCAGCGTTGACGATCACGCCGCCCTTGCGCTCGGCCAGATCGAGCGCCAGCGCCGACTTGCCGCTGGCGGTCGGCCCGGCTATCAGGATTGCGTTCTTCACGCGGCCCTCGCCCGCCTGTCCGCCGGAATGTTCCATGCCGCTCATCGCCACGCTTGTATCCCATCCCGCCGACCGCGCTTTGTCGCTGTCGCTTGCGAATATGGCGTCACGGTCGGCCGGCGCAAGCGCTGTTGTCTGGCTGGCCGAAGGGATTGCCTGCGATCTTGTCTTGCCTGAGGCAGCCGACGCCGCCGATACGAGTGCCGTCTTGCGCACGGTACTCGCCACCGAGGCGGTCGACGTGATCGTCCAGCAGGCGGAAACCCGGCGCAAGAAAATCCTGATCGCCGATATGGATTCGACCATGATCGACCAGGAATGCATCGACGAACTGGCCGACGAGATCGGCCTCAAGGATCGGGTTGCCATAATTACCGCGCGATCGATGAATGGCGAGATCGCCTTCGAACCGGCCTTGCGCGAGCGGGTGGCGTTGCTGAAGGGACTCGATGCGGCCGTGGTCGATCGCATCGTCGCCAATCGCCTGACCCTGGCCTCGGGCGCTCGCGCGCTGGTTCAGACCATGCGCGCCAACGGCGCCTGGACGGCACTCGTGTCTGGCGGATTCGAGGTCTTCACGACGCGCATCGCGGCCATGCTCGGCTTCCAGGAGAATCGCGCCAATCGCCTGCTCGAACAGGATGGCCGCTTCACCGGACTGGTCGGCGAGCCGATCCTCGGCCGTGCCGCCAAGGCCGACGCGCTGCTCGAAATTTCAGCGCGCCTCGGCCTGACGCCTGCCGACGCCATCGCCGTAGGTGACGGCGCCAACGATCTCGACATGATTCGCCTGGCCGGCACCGGTGTCGCGCTGCATGCCAAGCCGACGGTGGCGGCACAGGCAAAGGTCCGCATCGACCATGGCGACCTGACCGCGCTGCTCTATGCGCAAGGCTACAGGCAGGAAGAGTTTGTGCAATGAAACCAATACGTACCGAGCGCCTGATCCTGCGCAACTGGGAGGATCGTGACCGCGCGCTGTTTCACCGGATCAATTCCGAAGAACAGGTGATGGAATTCTTTCCGTTCCGCCGCGATCGGGCCGCCGCGGATGCCAAGATGAACGAGTTCCGGACCTCGATCGCCAGGGATGGCTACGGTTTCACCGCCGCCGAGATTGTCGCCACCGGAGAATGCATCGGCTTCATCGGCCTCTTCGACACAGATCATTTGCCATTCCTTCCGGCCGGCACCTTCGAGATCGGTTGGCGACTGGCCCCTGAATTCTGGGGCAAGGGCTATGTCACCGAAGCGGCCGAGGCATGGCTTGCCTACGGTTTCGAAAGGCTTGGCCTCGGCGAGATTATCTCCTTCGCCGTCGCCGACAACAGGCGCTCCATCGCCGTGATGGAACGCCTCGGCATGAGTGCCGACCCGGCCAGCGACTTCGACCATCCCGACGTCCCGGACAGTCACCCGGCGCTCAAGCGGCATGTCCTCTACAGGCTCTCCCGCGCCAACTGGGAACAAAGAAAAAAGGGCGGCCCCTAGCCGCCCTGTCCACTCAAGATGAGAATTCTGCCGGATCTTCCGGGCTTCAGTCCATCCGGATCGTCACGAACCTGAGCTCGCCGGTCTTCGACGCCAGCATCAGCAGCGCATTCTTGCGTCCCTGTTCCTTCAAGGCGCCGATCCGGTCCATGACGTCCTTGGGCGTGGCGACCGATTCCTGCGCGATCTCGGTGATCACCTCGCCTGGCTGGATGCCGCGCTCGGCGGCAGCAGAATCCTTGGTGACGTCGGTGATGACGACGCCGGAAACATCGGCCGCAATGCTGAATTTCTTGCGCGTCTCGTCATTCAGTTCGCCGACCGTCATGCCGAGCACCGAAGCCGTGGAAACGGCCGGGGCCTTGTCACCCTTGTCCTGGTCGGTATTGCCACCCTCCTCGCCGCTGGTGAGCTTCTCGCCATCCTCGAGCCGGCCGAGCGTCACTTTCACGGTCTGCTCGACGCCCTTACGCACGATCAGCACATCGACCGCCTTGCCGACCGGGCTTTCGGCGACGACGCGCGGCAGGTCGCGCATTTCATGGATGTCCTTGCCGTCGAACTTGATGATGACATCGCCGGCCTGGATGGTGCCATTGTCGACCGGTCCGCCCTTGATGACGCCGGCGACCAGCGCGCCCTTGGCGGTCGCCATGCCGAGGCTCTCGGCGATGTCGTCGGTGACCGGCTGGATGCGCACGCCGAGCCAGCCACGCCGCGTCTCGCCGAACTGGCGCAACTGGTCGACGACGCCCGAGGCGAGCTGCGAGGGAATGGAGAAGCCGATGCCGATCGAGCCTCCAGAGGGCGAAATGATGGCGGTGTTGATGCCTATGACCTCACCGGCGCTGTTGAACAGCGGGCCGCCGGAATTGCCGCGATTGATCGCGGCATCGGTCTGGATGAAGTCGTCATAGGGGCCGGAATTGATATCGCGGTTGCGGGCCGAGACGATACCGACCGTCACCGTGCCGCCGAGGCCGAACGGATTGCCGATCGCCATCACCCAGTCGCCGACACGCATCTTGGTGGAATCGCCGAACTTCACCGCCGTCAGCTTGTGTCCTTTCGGATCGACCTTCAGCACCGCGACATCTGTCTTGGTGTCGGTGCCGACCAGCGTTGCCTTCAAGGTGGCGCCGTCGGAAAAATTGACCTCGATGTCGTCGGCGTCGGCGATCACGTGGTTGTTGGTGACGACGATGCCTTGCTCGGCGTCGACGACGAATCCGGAACCCAGCGACTGCACTTTCTGCGCGCCGTTGTCCTTGTCGCCGCCACGGTTCTTGAAGAAATCGTCGAAGAAATCCTGGAAGGGCGACCCCTCGGGTAGTTGCGGCATCGGCACGGCGCCCGGACCTTCGGTGCCCTTCACCGTCTGCGAGGTCGATATGTTGACCACCGCGCCGAGCAGGCCTTGCGCCAGGTCGGCGACGGAAGCCGGCCCATCCGCGGCAAATGTCGGCGTCACGGAGGACGGGACAGCGACGGCGCTGACAAGAACTGCCGCCGCGCCGGCGACGAACGTCCGCCGTGCCGCGCGCAAGATTGTATTGGATGTCATCGAGAAGCCTCCCGGTATTCCTGAAAAGAAAAGCGCTTCGACGAAAACGCCGCGTCGCGCCATGTTGGCAAAAAATACGGCACGTTTGCGGCTATGACCATCGGCAGAGGATAAATCATCCGTTATCCCCGGGATCGATGCTCTTATCCCGGATCGATGCTCGTATCCCAAAAACCGAAGCTCACCGGCCTCATATGCCTCGCACCAGCCAGACGATCCCGACGCCGATGGCGATCGCCGCCAGCCCGGCAATCCGCAACGCGTTCTCGGGCAGCGACAGCACTTCGGTGGCAAGCTTCCTGGCAAGGCCGGGAAAGCCGCCATAGACCAGACCTTCTATGACAAGGACGAGACCCATGGCGGCGAGAAAATCCTGCACCGGCCGCTACTGGCCGGTGCTGGGCTGTGCCGCCGGCGCGGCAGGTGCCGTCGCCGGAGCGGTTGGAGCAGGCGCGGGCGAAGTCGGCTTTGCCGGCCCTTCCTTACCGTCGGGATCGCGGAAGAAGCGGAAGAACTCCGAGCTCGGCGACAGCACCATTGTCGTCCCGGTGTTGTCCAGCGCCGCTCCATACGCATTCATCGACCGGTAGAAGTCGAAGAAGGCCGGATCGCGCTGATACGCTCCCGCGAAGGTGGCACTGCGCTGGGCTTCGCCCTCGCCGCGCAGGATTTCCGACTCTTTCCGTGCTTCGGCAACGATCTCGACCACTTCGCGATCGGCGCGGGCCGTGATGCGCTGTGCCGCTTCATTGCCGCGTGCCCTCAGTCGCGCGGCCTCCGCCAGGCGTTCCGCCTTCATGCGATCGTAGGTCTGTTGCGAAACCTCGGCGGTGAGATCGGTGCGGCGAATGCGGACATCCTCGATCTGCAGGCCGAGCGAGGTGGCGTCGGGCCTGAGCTGATCACGGACTTCACGCATCATCACGGCGCGCTGTTCGGAGAGCGCGGCCTCGAAATCGCGCAGACCGTAGACGCGGCGCAAGGCAGCGTCGAGACGCGTCCTGAGCCGAGCTTCGGCCAGTTCGATCTGACCGGACACGGCGGAGCGGAAGACGCGCGGATCCGAGATGCGATAGGCGATGAAGGCGTCGACCTCATAGAACTTGCCGCCCGACACCTGGACGCGGATGTTGTCGAGATCGAAGCGCAGCACCCGGTTCTCGATCAACTGCACCGTATCGGCGTCGAAGAACGAGAACGGCGCCTTGAAGTAGATGCCGGGCTCGCTCTTGACGTCGACGATCTCGCCGAACCTGAGCACCAGCGCCTGCTGGCGCGCATTGACCACGAAGACCGACGAATAGAGCAGGAACAGGATGACCACTGCTGCGACGACGATGATGGGAAGACGGTTGGCCATCACTGGTTACCTCCCGTGACGCCACCAGGGGCGGCCGGTGCCGGGGTCTTCGGCTGCAATGCCGGCAGCGGCAGATAAGGAAGGACCCCTTGCCCGTTGCCCTGCTCGACGATGACCTTGTTGGAATCCTTCAGAACCCTCTCCATGGTTTCCAGATAGAGGCGCTTGCGTGTCACGTCGGGCGCCTTGGCGTATTCGTCATAGACCGAGATGAAGCGCTGTGCCTCACCTTCGGCTTCCTGCACGACCCGGTTCTTGTAGGCGGCCGCGTCTTCGCGGACCTGTGCGGCCTCGCCGCGCGCCTGGCCGAGCTTCTGGTTGGAGTACTGGTTGGCCTGCTCGACGAACTTGTCTTCGTCTTGCTCGGCGCGCTGCACCTCGTCGAACGCATCGGCCACTTCGCGTGGCGGTGCCGCATCCTCGATCGAGACGGCGTTGACGTTGAGGCCGGCCTTGTAGCCGTCCAGCGTCGTCTGGATGATTTCACGCACCGAGGCGGCAATGCCCTGGCGATCGTCGCGGAAGATGTCCTGCGCCGGCCGGCGGCCGACGGCTTCACGCATGGCGCTTTCGGCAACCTGCCGCAGCATGCCGTCGGGATCGGACACGTCGAACAGATACGCGCTCGGGTCGGAGACCTGATAGGCCACCGAGAACTGGACGTTGACGATGTTCTGGTCGCCGGTGAGCATCAGTCCGGACGTGTTGCCACTCGTCGCGCCGCCGCCGCCGATGTCGACGAGCTGCTCGGAAATCTTGGCCGTTTCGACCGTTTCGAGCGGCCACCAATGGAAATGCAGGCCGGGCTGCGACAGCTCGGTCTTTGGCTTGCCGAAGCGCAGTTCGACCGCGACCTCGTCGGGCTGCACGGTATAAACCGCCTTGAACGCCCACAGCACCACAAGTGCCGCCGCGATCAGCGCGAAAATGGCTGGGCTTGCGCCACCGCCACCCGGCAGGGCGCGCCGCAGCCGGTCCTGGCCGCGGCGGATGATGTCTTCAAGATCGGGAGGCGAGCCCTGTGGGCCGCTCGGTCCCTTGGGTCCCTGCCCCCAGGGTCCCTGATTGTTGCCGCCGCCGCCCCACGGGCCGCCGCCACCGCCGCTTTTATCGTTCCAGGGCATAAATGTCCTTTCGCTTGGAATTCCCTCAAACGCCGGCATTACGGCGCAAAATCCAGTATGTTCTTCTATAGGGACGCCGCGAGGCGCTTTCAACGCGATGCGCTGCCAGTTCGTCCGATTTGGTCCGGTCGCGACCCTTTGTCTTCCTTCAATGCCCTTTTTGGCATTCAATGTCTCGCGCGGCGCTCGTAAATCGTATAGCGCGTCGCGTGGCTGTCCTTTTCTCCGGCTGGAACGTCCTGGGAGCTGACGACAAGCCAGGAATCCGGATCGATGAGCGGGAAATGCGCATCGCCGTCGACCGCTGCCAGCACATGGGTGACGTGCAGCCGGTCGGCCAGCAGCAGCGCCTGGGCATAGATTTCGCCGCCGCCGATAACGCAGACTTCGTCCACACCGGCCATGCAGCGCACGCGCACCGTTGCCAGCTGGATCGCGGCTTCGAGCGAATGCGCGACCTCGACGCCCTCGGCGCGCCAGGCCTTGTCGCGGGTAACCACGATGTTCAGCCTGCCAGGCAGCGGCCGGCCGATGCCTTCATAGGTCTTGCGGCCCATGATTATGGGTTTGCCCATCGTATCGGCCTTAAATCGCTTGAGATCGGTGGACAGCCGCCACGGCAACCCGCCGTCTCGCCCAATCACGCCGTTCTCGGCAATGGCAACGTAGATTGCGACGTGCATCAGTTGGCATTCCCCCCATTTCTGTCAGACGGCACCAGCAGCAGGATGTCGATGTCGTGCTCCGGGTCGAAGTCATTCGCCGTCATCTCGAACGTCGTCGGCCCGACCTTTTTGACATTGTCGCCGCAGAACGAAACCAGGGTCTTCGGATTGCCCTTGTCGACCGTCAGTTTGAACTTGCCGATCGAACCCGCCGCCCAGTTGCCGCCTGTGGTCAGGATATAGGCGATCCGATTTTCATAATATTTTGAATAGCCGTCGGGGTCGTCCTTGGCTGCCTTGCGCACCGCATTCTCGAATGTGTCGTCCATGCAATAGCGCGTCTTGTAGGTCGCGTACTGCCCTTGGAACTTGCCGTCGTAGAAAAAGCTGACCGAAGAGGTGCCCCCGACGCTCGGCTTGTAGCGGTGGGAAACGTGGACGTCCTTGTTGGCTGGAAAGGTTGAGCGCCACCAATAGGTCGAACGCAATTGCCAGAACGGCGTGTAGATCTTCTTCGTCTCGGTGCCATCGCCGCCGGTATCCTCGATGATGATGCCGCGGTTGACCCAGTCATCGGTAACCGCTTGAGGCAGCTTGGCCAGCGCCGCCTTCGCCGCGTCGCCGAAAGGATAAAACGGCACGTTCTGCGCCTTCAGATCGGCGCCGATGTCGATGCCGAGCGCCAACACCTTCTGCTCGAACCGCGGCTTTGCCGGTGCGCCATCGATCGTCACCTCGAAGCCGAGGAAATTGTCGCTCTGGTCGTTGGGAAGCGCCGGCCTCTCTTCAGGATCGCCTTCGATGTCGGGCATCGGGAAGGCGACGATGGCGTCGACATCCCGATCGGTGTTGTTGTGGAAGACGTAGTCGACCGTCACTTTTTCCGGCGAGATGAAGAGGTCCTCGCTTTGCATTGCCACGGCATCGCTGCGCGACAGGATCAGGCCGCCGGTGCCAAGTTCGGCAATCGAATCATTGGCGAATGCGGGCGCGGCTGAAAGCACCAGCGACGCAGTCAGAACAAATCGCAACATCGAAGCTCCCTCTACTGGAATGCCCGCATGACCCTAGCTGTTTCAATCCAGCGTTTCAAAGCCCTTGCGACCCTGTGGGCGTGTCAGCGCGGTCTGGACACGCACCAGCGCGGTCTGGACACGCACCAGCGCGGTCTGGACTAACAGGTTCCGATCGGGCAGGAGTTCGCTCCATGCGCAAGCTTCTCGTCATCGGCATCGGCGCCGGCAATCCCGACCATATGACCGTTCAGGCCATATCAGGCCTGAACCGGGCTGATGTACTGTTCATCCCCGACAAGGGCACGAAAAAAGACGAGCTTGCCGAGCTGCGCCGCCAGATCTGCGACCGCTTCGTCACCAACCCGAAGTCACGCCGCGTCGAATTCGACGTGCCGGTGCGCGACCTGCCAGTAGAAGATGGGCCTGCACCGTCCTATCGTTCGACCGTCGATGACTGGCATGAAGCCATCGCCGCGATCTACGAGAACCTGATCCGCGACGAGATTGCAGGGGATGGCTGCGGCGCCTTTCTGATCTGGGGCGATCCTTCGCTCTATGACAGCGCCTTGCGCATCCTCGAGCGCGTGCGCTTGAGAGGCAATGTCGCGTTCGAACTGGAAGTCATACCCGGCATCACCGCTGTCCAGTCGCTTGCCGCCAGTCACAAAATGGCGCTGAACCGGATCGGCGATTCCGTGCTGATCACCACCGGGCGGCGCCTGACGCAGGAAGGCTTGGCCGACAATGCCGACAGCACAGTCGTCCTGCTCGACGGCAAATGCGCCTTCAACACGCTGGACGACAAGGATGTCGTCATCCATTGGGGCGCCTATCTCGGCACGCCGGACGAGATTCTCATTTCGGGCCGTCTCGGTGATGTCGGCGCCGAGATCGAACGAGTCCGCGAGGAAGCCCGCCGGCAGAAGGGCTGGATCATGGACACCTACCTGCTGCGCAAGCCCAGCAGAGAGGATTAAGCCCTACTGCCTACTGCCTTGCCCTCACCCCGCATCAATCTCCGCCTGCAATGCCTCCATATGCGTCGCGGCCGCTGCAGCCGCCGCACGCTCGATGGCGCGGAAGCGGCTGACCACCGCAAGCCCCGCGGCCGTCAGTTGCGCGCCGCCGCCCTTGCGGCCACCGGTCTGCGCCGCCACCAGTGGCTTGCCGAACACCCGGTTCATGTCCTCGACGAGGTCCCAGGCGTGCTTATAGGACATTTCCATGCCGCGCGCGGCGGCCGAGATCGAGCCGAAGGCGGCGATCTGTTCCAGGAGCTCGATCTTGCCCGGTCCGATGCGCCCGTCGGGATCGAGATTTATCCGCAAGCTCAGCGACGGCATTTTTGCTCCTCCGCGATCACGCCTGATCCCATACTAGAATCTCCTTGGCGAAACCGCTATTCCAAAAAGACATAGCGATGATCATCCATCCACCTCACCTGGCAGCCCGGCGCTGGTGTTGGCCCGGTCGAAGCTCACCGTCTTGACCACCGCGAAAACCTTGCCGCCGAGATGAAGCTTCAGCGTGTGCCGCGACTGTTCGGTGATGCGGGCAAGCACGGTTGCGCCGTTGCAGTCGATGCCGACCTCGACCGCCGGGCCCTCACCGGGGCTCATCGCGGTAATGGTTCCCGGCAGGATGTTGAGCGCGCTGAGGCCTGCCGGATGTTCGGTGGCGATCATCACATCGCGGGCGCGTATACGGATGCGCACCGACGCCCCCGCCTTCATCGCCAGCCGCGGTACACAGATCTCACCGGCAGCCGAACCGAGCACGGTCATGCCGAAAGTCTCGTCGTGACGCAGCACCTTGGTGTCCAGCACGGCACCGCCCTCGCCGCGTTCCTCCGCCGGCAGCAGGTCGAGCCTTTGCATCACCGCCTCGGTCGGACCGCTGGCGATGACATGGCCTTGCGCCAGCATCACCACGTCGCTGGCCAGCCGCGCCACCTCGGCGACGGAATGGCTGACATAGACGATCGGGATTTTCGTCTCGTCGCGCAGCCGCTCGATATAGGGCAGGATCTCGGCCTTGCGCGCCTCATCGAGCGAGGCCAGCGGCTCGTCCATGAGCAGCAATCCGGGGCTGGCTAGCAGTGCCCGGCCAATTGCCACACGCTGCTTCTCGCCACCCGAGAGCTTTGCCGGTCGCCTGTCCATGAGCGGGCCGATGCCGAGCAGGTCGACGACGGCATCCATATCGGCATAGCGCTCCGCTGGCGGCGTGAACCAGCGGCCGTAACGCAGATTGCCGGCAACACTCATATGCGGAAACAGCCGCGCATCCTGGAACACCATGCCGATGCGGCGCTTGTGCTTCGGCACGAAAATGCCAGCATCCGTATCGACCATCACGCGGCCGTCGACCTCGATGCGCCCCTTGTCGGGCCGGATCAGCCCGGCGATCATGTTGATCAGCGTCGTCTTGCCCGACCCCGACGGTCCGAACAGGGCTGTCAGCCGTCCGGCGCTTTCGAAGCGGGCGCCGATGGCAAAACCGCCCAGCCGATGGCCGATATCGACGAGAACGCTCATTCGATGTCCATCCGCCGGCCGAGACGCCGCGCCAACACTTCCGAGGCGACAAGTGCTGCCATGGAAATGACGATGGAAATCAGCGTCAGCCGCAGCGCCCCTTCATCGCCACCCGGCACCTGCGTGAAGGTGTAGATTGCCGACGGCAATGTCTGCGTCTCGTTGGGAATGTTGGAGACGAAGGTGATGGTCGCGCCGAACTCGCCCATCGCCTTGGCGAAGGACAGTATGGCGCCGGCGATCAGCCCAGGCAGGATCAGCGGCAAAGTAATGGTTGCGAAGACCCAGGATGGATTGGCGCCGAGCGTTCCCGCCGCCGCCTCCATCTTGCGGTCCACCGCCTCGATCGACAGCCGGATCGCGCGCACCATCAAGGGAAAGCCCATAACGCCGCAAGCCAGCGCCGCACCCGTCCAGCGGAAGGAGAAAACAATGCCGAAATGCTCGGCCAGGAACGCGCCGGCCGGGCCACGCCGGCCGAAGGTCAGCAGCAGCAGATAACCAGTCACCACGGGCGGCAGGATCAGCGGCAGATGCACCAGTCCGTTGAGCAGCGTCTTGCCCCAGAACTGTCCCCGGGCAAGCAGCAACGCGATCAATATGCCCGGCGGCAGGCTGGCGAGCATCGCCACCGTTGCCACCTTGATCGACAGCCGGACCGCATTCCATTCGTCGGGAGTGAGGTCCAGCAGCCAGTTCATAGTGCGAGATGAAGCCCCTTGGAACTCAGTTGCTCGGCGCGAGAACGGTAAAACCCTGATCCTTGAACAGTGCGCCGGCCTTTGCCGACCGCAGGCATTTCAGGAAAGCCGGCGTATCCTTGTCCTTCGAATCGGCGGTCTGGGCAACCGGATAGATGATCGGCGGATGCGAATCCTCCGGGAAGGTGCCGACCACCTTGACGCCTTTTTCGGCATGCGCGTCGGTGGCGTAGACGATGCCAAGGGCTGCTTCGCCCGTCGAAACCAGCTTCAGCGCCGCGCGCACATTCTCGGCCTGCGCCACCTTGCTCTCGACCGAGGCCCAGACGCCGAGCGATTCGAGTGCGGCCTTGCCGTATTTGCCGGCCGGCACCGCCTTGAAGTCGCCCATGGCCAGCCTGCCGTCGCCAATCAGCTTGGCGAGGTCAAAGCCCTTCTCGATCTTCGTTTCAACCGCCGAGTCCTTCGGCGCCACCAGCACGATCTCGTTGCCGAGAAGCTTCAATTCGGTGTCCGGCTTGGTCAGCTTCTTGTCGGAGAGATATCTCATCCAGTCGAGGTCGGCCGAGATGAAGACGTCGGCTGGTGCCCCGCCCTCAATCTGCTTGGCCAGCGCCGAGCTTGCGGCATAGGAGACGGTCGCCGCCTCGCCGACATCGGCCTCGCAGGCCTTGTTCACCGCATCCAGCGCGTCCTTGAGGCTGGCCGCGGCAAACACCACCACCTTGTCTTCCGCGTGTGCTGCCGGCACTGCCATCAACGTCGCCGCCAAACCGCCAATGGCGATCGCCCTCAATCCAAAACCCTTGCGCGTCATGGAAAACTCTCCCTGGTTCGAAACCGATCGGCTCGAAGCCTGCCCACCGATATATCTGCATGAATATAACAAGGGAAGGCCCGGCAGCACCACTTCGCATGCCAGGGCAAGCAGGCCGATGCCGTGGACAAGGCCTCGAACGTGAGGGTCGGCATCGACTGATCGGCGCCTGACTTCAGGGTTGAGTAAGGCGCAGGGGTTCAGACGGCGATCGGCGCCTTGATGCTTGCATCGGCGACGTAGTTTTCCAGCCGGAAATCCTCGAAGCGGAAGGCGAAGAGGTCCTTCACCTCCGGATTGATCCACATCGTGGGCAGCGCCCGCGGCGTGCGCCGCAGTTGTTCGCGCGCCTGCTCGAAATGGTTCGAGTAGAGATGCGCGTCACCAAGCGTGTGAACGAAGTCGCCGGGTTTCAGCCCGGTTACCTGCGCCACCATCAGGGTCAGCAAGGCGTAGGAAGCGATGTTGAACGGCACGCCGAGGAAGATATCGGCGGAGCGCTGATAAAGCTGGCAGGAAAGTCGGCCTTCCGAGACGTAGAACTGGAACAGGCAATGGCAGGGCGGCAGCGCCATCGCCTCGACCTCGGCGGGGTTCCAGGCAGAAACGATCAGCCGCCGCGATTGAGGATTTTTGCGTATCTCATTGAGAATATTTGCAATTTGGTCGATCGAGCTACCATGACCATCCGGCCAGGAGCGCCATTGCTTGCCGTAGACCGGGCCGAGATCGCCATTCTCGTCGGCCCATTCGTCCCAGATCGAAACGCCATGATCGGTGAGGTATTTGATGTTGGTGTCGCCGGCCAGGAACCACAGAAGTTCATGGACGATCGACTTGAGATGCAGCTTCTTGGTGGTGGTGACGGGAAAGCCGCGCGCCAGGTCGAAACGCATCTGGTAGCCGAAGACTGAGCGTGTTCCGGTGCCGGTGCGGTCGCCGCGATCGGCGCCGCTGTCCAGCACGTGCTGCAGGAGGTCGAGATATTGGCGCATCGGTTCCGGCTCGATTCGAGATTTCACCAATAATAGCTCATGTGCGCGCTGACGCCACGCTTGTCTGAAGTCATCCCCATCTTCGCGGACGGGGCCGGGTGCGTGGAGACCTTTTCAGAATTCGCTCTGGCGAGTCGAATGGCCTGGTTTTCGAGAACCGGAGCGGAGCGTACTTAAAGTACATGAGCACCGGAAGCGCCGCAAACCGCGCTAGGGCCTGTTGAGATTCAGGATTCCACTTTGAGCCTGATTGTGATTCAAGCTTTGAATGGCGCGATTTGTACTGACGGACGCC
>NZ_JAMYLA010000080.1:0-19780 GCF_040317725.1 Mesorhizobium sp. M1396
GGAGACCCAACGGCGCCGTGGCCCATGACCACGATTGCGCATGCACACATGGCGCTCGGCAACTATGTCGAAGCGCTAAAAGCCGCGGAGCTGTCAATAGCGGTCAACGCGGGCTTCGACCCCACTTACTGGATGCTGATCGCCGCAAATGCGCAGCTCGGCCGAATGGATGAGGCACGACGCTACCTGGCAAAGTTCCGGACGCTCGCTCCAGACGTTACGATCGCCAGCATCAGGGCAGGACAGCCGGAATACGATCCATCGCGCATGGCAGCGATCCTCGAGGGCTTGCGCATCGCAGGGCTGGAAGAGGGCTAGCCATTGCGCGGACGAGACCCCGTGGTCGAGGTATGATGCAGCTCCGCTTTGCGCCTCCATGTCGGACATTAAGATCGGCCCTGCCGCTTCCCGTTAGCCGACACCAACAATCGTGGTTGCGCCAATTACGGACATACAAGTTGGAAATCAGGTGCGTTCGCCAAGCGAACGATCCGCTCAAGTTCGAAAGATTCCGTGACCGCTACCTATCGAAATAGTCAGCCTCAAAACCTGTGCACCAAACGTGCAGGGTCCACGGCCTTGGAGAGTTCGGGCTAGAGAACGCCCATTCAGCCGCAATGGCGGGCGGCATGGTTGCTGGGCACGCGTCACGTAGCCACGCTCGCTAGAACAACTCACGCGCCGCGCGCCCATCCTGGCTGTCGTCGAGCTTGCCGATCAGCTCGCCGTGAGGCGCGATAAGTTCACGCGCTTCGTCGACTTCTCCGCGCCTTCGAAGACAGCGAGCAAGTTCCACCGCGATACGGAGTTGGCCAATCGCGGAACGCTGCAGGGTGGCGACATTCGCGGCCTTGTGGAGCATCTGCTCGATCTCGTCAGGTCCGCCACCGCTCTTTTCGCGGATACAGGCTTCGATCCTAAGTATTTCGGCGAGCTGGAAATAGGTTCCGTTGCAGCGACCCAGCTCGAGGGCAGCTTCAACCGACTTGCGGGCGCCGTCCAGCCTGCCGCTGTCGCCCAGCGCTTCGGCATAAAGGCCCATAAGATAGGGTAGCCCCATTTCAGCGCCGGTGCGGCGAATGGCAGATATGGCTTCCTCCATGCCGCGCAGGCCTGCCTCCCGTTCTCCAAGCCGGAATTGCCCCCATCCAACCTGGAACGCGGCCTGGCCGACAATGAGCGGAAGCTGGAACTTCTCTGCGATCTGCAGTTCGCTTTCCGCCGCCCGAAGCGCGGCCTCAGGGTCGCCTGCGAACATGTGGAGGTAGCTGGTCCCCCAATACGCAAGCGCCATGCTCAGCGGATGCTCGAAACGTCCGGCGAGTCCGATTGCGTCTTCGCACCGTAGCCTTGCCTTATCCGGCTCGCCGGCCAGCCAGGCTGACAACCCCGCGAAACAACGGCAGCAGACGCCCGGGTCATGACCGGAGTACTTGTACGTTAGATAATGATCGCGGTCGGGGTCGTAGAGGCCGATGGCGCGTTCCGCATGGTTCTGGGCCGCCGCGGTCTCCCCAAGGAAGAAATTGTTTGTCCAGAACATGTGCTCGGTCTCGATCGCGAGACCGGGATCACTGTCGTCCTTAACCATGCCAGCCCATCGGCACGCCAGCTCCTGCGCCGCTGCCGGCTTGCCGCTGAGCATATAGTATTGGGCTCTCCCGCGCAGTGCCGTGAACAGACGCGCCTGGTCGCCGATCTTACCGCAAAGCTCCTCGGCACGCTCGAACGCGGCGAGCACCTCGGCCGCACCCCAACCGCGAGCCGCCATGAGGGCCACGCCCCTCGCGAGCTGGAACTCGATCTCTTGCTCATCGGCGTCGGCGACATCGTTGCTCCTCAGCAGCCTGACCCCAAGGTCCAGCTGCTCAAGTGCACTGACGTGCGCCGACCGCCTGATCGCCTTGCGTGCAGAGATCAGAAGATAGCCAACGGCTTCGTCCCAGAGGTGAGCTTGTTGCGCGTGTCTGGCCAGGCGTTCGCTGTGCTCCTCAAGCCGGTCCGCGTAGTAGACCTTGAGTTCGGCGAGCGCAGCCCTGTGAAGCTCGACGAGCGCGGACGATACGATACGTCCTGACACTGCGGTTCGGATGAGGACGTGCTTGAAGCGGATGAAAGCCTCAGGAAAAACCTGGAGCTCCACCAGGAGATCGGCTTTCTTCAAATTCTGTAGGGCGGCATCGAAGCGCAGGCTCGACAGCGCCGCCATCTTTTGTAGCAAAAGCACCGGAATCTCTCCGCCGAAGATCGAGGCGACCTCGGCGACCCGCTTCGCATCCTTGTCGAGACGTTCGAACCGGGCGTCGACGATTGTCTGGATACTCGCCGAAACGACGATCTCGTCAACGTCGGCCGAAGCCCGGTAGCGGCCCGGCTGCCCTTCCAGCTTGCCGGTCTCGGCGAGGGCGCGGACGGTCTCTTCCAGGAACAATGCATTGCCTTTGCATGCGTCCGAGACTGCGCCGCAGAGCCGCTCGAGCTGAGGGTCCCTGCCGACCAGGCAGTCAAGAAGTGCTGCTGCTTCGGCCGTGTTGAGCGCCGGCAGGCGGATTTCGGAAGTCCCTGCAGCGGCGAAGGCACTGCGATCGTATTCAGGTCGACAGGTCAGGATAAGCAGGCAGCGAACAGTGGGAACTACCTGCGCCAGCCGCACCAGGACCCCCTCACTCTCGGCGTCTATCCAATGGAGATCCTCGACCAGGAGAACGACGGGCTTCCTGCGACCAAGGAACAATAAAAGCCCAACCGCTGCCTCCTGCATACGCCGCGACCGTTCCTGGCCGGAAATAATGGCCCAACTCGAGCTCTGAATGGGCAGTTCCATGATTGCCATGATCGGATCGAGGAGCCGCTCGTCGAATCCCCGCGCGCTTTGCGCGGCCAGCACCTTTTCGATTGCGATCGCCGGCGCTTCGGTATCGCCCACGCCGAACAGGGCCTGCAGCAGTTTCCGAAGCACGACGAAGCCGCTGCGCAGGTCCGTTTCCAGCGCGCCGACTTCCAGGTTCTCGGCGTCATCATGGGGGATGGCGCCAACGAATTCATGTGTGAGGCGCGACTTGCCGAGACCGGGATCGCCGACCACGAAAATCGTCTGGCCTTCGCCGTCGGACGTGTCATGCCAGGCCTTGTTCAGAATCTGCAGCTGCATCTCGCGACCGACAAAGGGCGACAGTTGCGTTTCGGCGCGCAACTGCCAGCGCGAGCGGCCCCGCTTGATCTCTGTCACTTCAAAAAGCCGTTGGTCCTTCGGGTATTCCGACAGAAGTGGTACTGCCAGCGCTTGCATGCCGACGAAGCCGCCAGCCGATGCCCGGGTCCTGGCGGTTGCCACGACGAGGTCGCGGCCCAGCGCCTGGCTCAGCGTGTGGGCCACGGATACCGGTCCGCCGCGCACCTCCGAAGCCTGATCGCGTGCCGGGCCGACGATCACGATGCCTGTGTCCAGTGCAGCACGGACGCCGGTCATCCAATCAGCGTGGCCGAGCGCGAGCTCGCGCAGCGCAAGTGCGGTCCGGCAGGCAAGTGCAGCATGTCCTTCGAGCGGCTCAGGCGCGCCAAACGACGCGACGAGCTCGTTCTCGGAAATCGTCAGAACCGTTCCTCCGTTGTCGCGCACGAGTGCGGTGGCCTGCATGAGGAAGGGATCGACCCGCTCGAGCGCGACGTCGGGAGGCAGGCTCTCCATCACCTGTTCCGCATATCGGAAATCGGCGCACAGGATCGTTGCCTGTCGCCGGGTCCTCGGATCGACCGTAACTGCCGTTCGCGCCTGAAGCACCTCGTTCGCAAATGCCGACGCTTCGAGGAGGAAGTCGCGGAACGCGGGTTCCTCGGCAAGCAGGATGTGATTGGCGCTGTCCAGTTCGACGAACCGGGCACCGGGGATCGTTCTCGCGAGCTCCAAACCTTCCGAGAAAGGCGCGACCAGGTCGCCGTTGGCATGCAGGACGAGCGCTGGCACATGCAGCCGTTCAAGCGATCGCGATATGTCAATGTCGGCAAAGACATAGCTCAACCGCATCGCGTTTTCCGGCGTGAGCGTCCGGCGCTGCAGCTCATTGAACCAATCCATCTGCACGCGATTGGCGCCCGGTATAAACAGGTTGGTGAACATTTGGCGGAACAATGGGTCGTCCTGACCCCAGCCCTGGCGCATCAACGCCGAGATTGCTTCGCGTCTGACGATCTCCGCCGCATTTCCGCGCGCTCGCCATCCACGAACATATCCTCCCCAAATCAAGAGACCCGCGACCTTCTCGGGATGGCGAATGGCGTATTCGACCGAGAGAGCACAGCCTTGCGATATTCCAAGGAGGACGAAACGGTCGAGGCCCACGGCCTCTATGACGCATTCGAGATCGTCCACGAATGCATCGAAAGACACATCTTCACAGACTGTGTCGGAAAGGCCGTTCAGGCGCCCGTCATAGCGTACAAGCGTGAAGCCGCTGGACAGGCCGTCGATCCAATGTCCCCAAACCGGGCTTTCCCAATCGAAGTCGAGATGGGACATCCAGTGCGAGGCACGCACGATCGCTGGCCCGGATCCGCTGATGGCATAGGCGATCCGAGTGCCATCGCGGGCATTGACGTAGCGTATCTGCTGCTTACCTGACGAGATCCTCGTCGAAGGCAGCAGTGTGAGATCGCGCGCAGGCTCCGGCGCCAGAGGTTCCGCTGACGGCCGGCTACCAAGTCCGGCGGTCGTGCCAGTTGCAATCGGGCGAGCGGTGACGGCAACACGGGCCCGCTCGTTAATGCGGGCGATCTCGTCTGCTAGATCATTGTCCGGAAGAAGTGACTGCAGCGTGTGCAGGTGGGGAAGCGCCCGCTCAGGCTCGTCGCCCAGGCGATCGATCAGGGCGCGTAGCGCCTTCAGGTGCAGAATCTCGGTCTCGTTCGAACAATAGACGCGCCAAGCCTCGAACGCCTGGCAGCGAGGCAGATAGAGATCCGACAAGAACGTTCCGGCGAAAGCCGCGACGATTGCTTCCAGACGCTCGGTGGACAGCGAACCAACCGCATCGGCCGACAGGCCCCTGATCAGGTCGTAGTCGAGCCAAATAGATCCCGGCTTCAGTTGAACCGTGTTGCGGTCGGCCGCAAGCCTTGTCTCGCCGTCGGCGTTCAGAATCCGGCGCAGCCTCGAGAGGCTCCAACGCAGCGCGCCCCGAGGATCATCAGGGACGTCCCAGAACATCTCGCAAAGCCGCTCGCGGCGCTGCTGCTTTTGGTGCACGGCCAAATAGGCGAGCAACGCCCGCGTTTTGCGCGATTGCGTTAGCGTCACGGGCTCGCCATCACAGCGTACCGTGAAGTCGCCGAGGACCCTTACTTCGAAGGCCGAGCTCAATGCGGTTGTCCTAACCGTATGGTTGGCGCCACACTAGCACCCTATGGTCGGCCTTACATTAGCTACGAAGCATGTGGCTCCGCACCACGCCTACCGACGGCCGGCGTGTGTTTACGCCCGCCGGTGTATTCGATCTGAACTCCATGTCCTCCGATCGATCTCGCAAATGCGCCTGAAGTTGACCACCCGGTCCAGGTGCTCCCGGACTGCGTCGAGAGGCGGACCCTTGCGGATGTCTTTCCACAGAGTGGATGGCGGGGTTGCGTAGATACCGAATGAGATGTTCATAAATTGGCTCCTTGGTTTGCAGCGGACCATTCCGCTAAGTTTCTCGAACATGCGCTCTGCCCGTTGGAGACAACGTGTGGGAGAGCATGGAAATGCGGAGCCGCCCGGCAGCCTATGGCGGCTAATCGAGCGGCACAGTGTAGGTCGTTGCCGTGCCGGACAGGCAAATCTCGCCTGCCGAGTTTGCGACGGTGGTTGACAGCGTGCAGATCGGCTTGTCTTCCCGCACGCTAAGCACCTCCGCGCGCGCGACGATCTCCTCGCCGATACCGACGGCCTTGAGGAACTTCCACTCGACGCCAAGAAAGACGCTGCCGGGTCCCGGCAAGTCCTCGGCGACCAGAGCATTGAGAAGACCGGAAGTGACACCGCCCTGGACTATGAGACGGCCGAACACGGTGCGGGCGGAAAGGGTACCATCGTAGTGGAGTGGATTTCGGTCGCCGGTCATGTCGCTGAACGCTATGATGTCGCTAGCCCGAGTGACGCGCCTTCGCTCTGCACTGGCCCCGACCTCTGGTTGTCCGAACCGGACTCCGGACCATCCGGATGGTTTGATTGTTTGCATTGCCTTGCTCCTTGGTTTGCGTGTCAGATTGCCTCTGCCTGCGAGGCCCGTAGTCCTTGCGGGAGAGGCGGGACCTCGCGATCGCGCGCCGCCCGGGCCATGAGCACAGCGACCTCGGATTTCATCGCCTCGCTGAAGCGCTTGTGGCGTTCAGGTAGCTCTTCGAGGGACCAGTCGAAGGCACTGATGGCGTCCGTGGTCTCAAGGATGGGCAGTGCGAGGCTGTCGCGTATTTCCTGGAACTCCCGCAATGCGGACTCGCGATAGGAAAGGATTGCAGTCGCGGCCCCTTCGGCATCACGCAGGGCGTCGGAAATACCATGCGAGGTCAGCGGATCGCGGAAGAAGCCGGCATCGCCGACCAGCATCCAGCCAGGGCCGTATGCCTGCCGCAATCGGCCTGGTGTGCCGCGGAAGGCCTTCAGACGTTTGCCACCATTGCCGAGGACCCGCGATCCCAATCCGGGTGCCAGCGCTGCCAGGGCAAGCTGTGCGGCGGAAAGATCGAAACGGAACTCCGCGTCAAACCGCTCGGTCGGAACGGATGCGACGATACAGGCAAGCCCGTCATTCGTCGGGATCACGCCGCCGGATAGGTTCCGGCCGAAATACCAGTGGTATCCCGAGAACGCCGGCGCGGGGGCGTAGCCGAAGACATGTGCCACCGAGCACCGCCCCTGCACCAGCGTCCGTGCCTCGACCTTGCGAGCGATAAACGAGCCGAGCCCGTCTGCTCCAACCACGATATCGGCGTTTATCTCGCGAGTTTGGCCGGCGGCATCCCTGAACGTGACGCCGCGTACACGGCCATGTGGGTCGAACACGAGATCATGGACCGCAGTGTCATGTAGAACCGTCGCGCCCGCCGCGCGTGCCGCGTCGACCAGCATGCGGTCAAGCACCGTGCGGCGTGGAGCGATCAAGCCCGGCATATTTGGCTCGGCCCGTATGGGCACCGTGACCTCCTGCTCGCCATAGTGAAAAGTGGTAGACCCGATCACTGGCGCGCCGCTTTGAATCAGCGGTTGGAGCAGGCCCCAGCGCGAGAGCTGGATGACGGCTGGTCGCATCAGCGCGTGTGTAGACAGCGTGTCAGATCCATAGGACTGGCGGTCGACTGCCAGCACCCGCAATCCTGCCCGGGAGAGCAGCATTGCCGTCGAGGCTCCGGCGCAGCGCGCGCCGACGATGATGGCGTCGTAGTGAGAATGTGCGGGGACGACGTTGGAAAGCATCGGAATGTCCTTATGCTGCCTTGAGGCCGCTCTGACCGAGATAGTGTGAGACATGGTCGGCGATCGCTTGCGCGTCCGGCCCAACGCCTCCAATGAAATTGGAATCGCGCTTGCGCAGAAAGCGGAAGCCAAGCGCGTAAAGGCCGGCGATGTTTGTTATCCCGTCCTTGTGGAACAGTTCGCCATCGGCGGTGAAGGCCGGCAGTTTCAGCCATGAAAACGAGCGGCTGTAGCCGGTCGCCCATATAATGGTGCCGATGATGCCGTCCGCGAACGACAAGCGCTTAAGGCAGCTCGTCGGCACCTCGATCGGGGCGGGGGCGCAGGCCATGGATTTGTGACCCGCGAACTGGTCGACCTGGCGAAGGAGCCGCTCCTGCTTGGCGTCCGCCGCCGTGACGCTATCTTTGAGATCATCGGCAAAGCCAATTGTCCCGTTCGAGATGCCATTCAACCGCCCGGTGAGTTCGACTCCGATGCCCTGAAGGGTCGCCAGATCGACATTGGAGCGATCCGCCCGACCGGCAAGTTGAAGTGAAGGCTGTCGTCTGGCGCTGTCGGGATCTGTCAAATCGTCCAGCCGCTGGGACATGAATCCCATATGGTAGAGCCACCAGAAGATATCCTTGTCTCGCCAGATGCGCGGCAAACGCGTGTGCTTCCCTACGGACAGGATTACGCGTCTGCCACTGCGTCGTATCTCGTCGGCTATCTGGACGCCCGACGACGATGCGCCGACAACCAGTACGCCGCCCGACGCAAGCTGGTCGGGACTTTGGTACTGCGAAGCATGGATGCTGATCGGTTGGTCCGCGCTGGTATGCGGCGGGAAGGGCATGCTTGGCACGTCGCAATGGCCGGTGGCCACAACGACGACTTTCGCCGACCAGTCGCCTGCGGTCGTCCGCAGCCTAAAGCCTTGCCCATCCTGTTCGCACGACAAGACATCGACGTGCGGGCGCACCGGCGCTTGCGATTGATGGGCATAGCCAACCAGGGTTTCCACAAACGCGTCGCGGCTCATGTAGCCGTCGGGTTCGGAGCCACGATAGGGGGAGCCTGGCAGCTCGTTCAGCCAATTGGGCGTCAAAAGGCGGAGCGAACGCCATGTCGAGGACCGCCACCGTTCGCCAATGCGCCCGCGCTCCAGAACGACATGCGAGATCCCGCGTTTTCGAAGGCAATGGCTCAAGGCGATGCCCGCCTGGCCAGCGCCGACGATGACAACGTCAGCCTGTTCCATATTGTTTCCATCAGTTTTGGAGGACGACGGTTCAGACACCCGTCCGAACCGTCTTTCCGGGTGGATCACTGGATGGTTTTGACACCGACCGAAACGGAAACACCGTTCGTCAGCACGTCGAAGACCGCGGACCGTGCCCGTGCCTGCTCGACCAGTTGCTGGAGTTTCTCGGACGTCGCATCGCCCTCGATTTCGAACGCCACCGTGATGTTCTGAAAACCGTTTCGGACCTCGTCGGAAATCCCGAGGATGCCGCGCAGATCGATGTCGCCATCGACCGAGCAGCGCACCTTGGTCAGCTTGATGCCGCGCGCCGCGGCGATGTTGGCGACGCCCGACATCAGGCAGCTCGCCAGCGCATGCAGCAGCCATTCGACCGGGGTGGGGCCGTGATCGGCGCCACACAGCACGGTCGGGTGGTCGCTGTCAGCGTAATAGGCTTTGGCATGCTTCTGTTCCTGGCCGGCGCCGTGGAAGCCGAGCATGACGCTCTTGCTGTGAGTGCCTTCGACCCACTCGTTGTGGGCGCGGAACTGGAACTTGGCCAGTTCAGGCTGGCCGGCGACAAAGTTGATCGTTGCAAGAAGGTTCGGCGTGTCGACGCCGTTCAATGGTGGTCTTGAGACTTTGGTTGTGTGTTGCATCGTCTTCTCTCCAAGTGGATGGTGCGGCGAGTTTGCCGGACCGCTCCCTTATGATGATGCAGCGTTTGAACGAGTGTGGTTGCGTTCGTGGAATTTGCTTTGATCCATCCGTTCCCACGCGGCGAAACGGACTTTGTGCGAGAAGTGCAGGCCTTGTTCAAAACACAAAAATCCCCGGCGATGGATCGCCAGGGATTGTTGAGTAATTCTTGTTTTGAAGGCCTGGCTCGACTTCGGGACAACCTCTCGCGCCCGTCGAGCCGAGCCTGTTCAGCAGGCCCGGGTCAATGCGGATCGGCATCATTTCGCGTTCAAGCGACCCCTTTGAGCGCTGTTAGCAATTGTAAATCGCATGGACGTGACGTGATTGATCTCAGAGCGGCCGATGCCGATGTCCTTGAGCAGGTAGTCGGGCATCTCATGGAGCGCGGCTCGCTGGCTGCGCCCCTTTAGTGCAAGAAAAGCCAGGCGGATCGCGGATTTGGCGAAGCCGATAGCGTCGAGCCTGTCTCTCGAGGCGGAATAGTTTGCGTGATCGATAGTGGTCATTTTTGTCTCCATCCTCGCGACGCGACCATTCGCGCCGTCGATGGGAGGAGGTTGCGATAAAACCAGGGAAGTGAGCGTTTGAGCCTCCGTCGAATTATGGTCGAATTCGAGGGAATGGGTCCGTTAGACTGCGTACGCTACCAAGGGAATTGACAGCCACCGTCGACCCCGGCCGGTGGCTGTGCCATCGGCGCGTCAGGTTTCAAAGCGCGAATATATGTCCCGGCATCGGATGCCTCACGCTGCGAGCTGATCCTCTCGGGCAGCGGCGATCATCACACTTGCCAGCAGCGCATAGGCTGCCTCCCAGGCCTCGCGGACCGCCGGCGTGAAGGCTGCGCCGCGGCCGGCCGCCAACGTGTCGATGAGCGCTTGCCCGAGAATCGGGTAATGATGCTCCTTGACGCCGTAGGTGACGTGACGCTTGGCGAGTTCGCGCACTGTCGGGAGGATGGTGTTGGCATGGTTCAGTCCGTGCACGACGAACCCCAGGCTCGCCATCAGCTTTGCACCTTGCCCAGGCATGTCGCTCGCCAAAAACAGGCCGCGAAGGTCCGAGTCGATCCCGAACAGGCGCTCATAGAACAGAGCGGCGGCGGCCACGCGTATCGGGAGGACCTCGTGGAAACTATCCTGGACAAGTCGAATCTGGTCGGGTGTCATCGGCTACGCTCCGGGGTTTCTGGTGAGGCTCGACCATCCCCCCAAAACGTTTCGCGTGCATGTCGCGCGGCGCGTCGATGTGTTTCAGTTGTGTCTCAATTGCGGTTCAGTTTGCGCTCAGTTGTTTTCGGCTTCCTTCTGTGTCCTGACGGCGCCTGGAAACTCTCGATGTGACCAAGCAGCCTGGGTTACATCTGGGGGAAGTTGCGCGCCCGGGGATTGAGCGTAAATTGGCGACGCCACTCCGAGTGCCAAAAGGACGGCGATTGTCGTCAGCATGCGCATGATCTTTCCGTTCCCGTTTGCTCGAAGGAGGATCATCTTGATGGCAACAAAGAGTATCCCTAGTTGTGGCCCTCGGCTGCTACAGATGTGGCCAAATGGTGAAAGCCGTGCCTCGGAGCTGTTGCCTTGGACATGTAAATCGTGAGACCGGCAATTTTGCTGGGGTAGTGTCTGCAGGGATTGGCAGCAAGGTCCGATCCAACACGGTCGTTTTCGTCATGGACGCGACGATCGAATGGATTACCTCGATCAAGGGGCAGAATTTACCCCAGCAAAATTACCGGTCTCCCCCCGAGGATGGGCCGAACGCCTTGCCAGGAAACTCAGGCTCCGATGAGATAGCAGGGCTCCGAAAGCTCACGGCTTCGGAGCAGGTAAGGTACCGATCCGCATCGGCGCCACTCCATTCACCGCACGGGCGCCAACCGACCCCCGGTTATCCCTCCACTTGGACTTCTTTCCATGCTCGTTGCGCAGATTAGCGACTTCCATGTCCATCCCGTTGGCCAAATGGTATATGCTGGCATCGACACCAATGCCATGACGCGGCGCGCCATTGCCACGATCGCTGCCCTGGACCCTGTTCCCGATTGCGTCCTCGTCACGGGCGATCTTGCCGATAGCGGGGGTCTGGACGAGTACGCTCTCGTGGTTGATATCTTGTCCCGCCTGGCAATGCCGGTATTCGTCATTCCGGGCAATCACGACCGGCGCGAGACGATGCGCGACGGCCTCGCCGCGGCCTATCCCTATCTGCGCCAAGCTGAGGATTTTCTGCATTACGTTGTCGAGGATTTTCCAGTTCGGCTCATCGGCCTCGACACGGTGGTGCCGGGAAAGGTCGGCGGTGCTATCTGCGCAGCACGAGCGGCTTGGTTTGCCGATCGTCTCGTTGAAGGCGACGGTCGCCCGACGCTGGTCTTCATGCATCACCCACCCTTCGTTACCGGTGTCAGCGGGATGGACGCGACGATGTGCCGAACCGACAGCGCATTCGCGGGGCTTGTCGAAAGCCATCCTGAAATTGAATGCGTGGTCGCCGGTCATCACCATCGCGCCATCACCCGTCGCTGGGCCGGCACGGTCGGCTTCGTTGTGCCCGGAGTGGCGCATCAGCTAGCGCTTGATCTTCGCCCCGGCCAGCCCATCCGATTTATCCTCGAGCCTCCGGGCTTTGCGCTCCACGCTTGGTCGCCCGAGACCGGCTTGGTCTCGCATGTCGCGCCAATAGGCGACTACGGACAGAGTCGCGATTTTTAGCTTATTCCGGTTGTCCGTGGAAGCTCGAGAAATGAGCCGCTACTGCTGGCCTCGGCGGAAGCGGAGGCCGGAACGCGCATCCAAACAGCGCCGTAGTGACGGTCCGGAGGCGGCGTAAATGCAACGGAAGCGCCGCGCCAGCTGTGCCGGCGTTCGCCCTCGCCTCTCCAGCAGCGCGAATAGCGCTGCTGGCTCGCCCAGGTTCGGTCATCCTCAATCACCAGATCACGCACGATCAGCACGGGAAGGAGCCGGTGAGCGACAGCGCAGGGTTCGGCGTCGTTCTGGCCTTCGGCCTATTGGTGCTCAACTGGCTGGCGATCCGCTATGCCGGTGTTGTCGCCTGGCTGGCGAGCTTCTGATGCGCACGCCGTTCCACCCCCGGTGCGAGGGACGGGAGAGCACCAAGGACGGCGACGAAATAGCGGGGCGGTACAACCCGCCCCAACCGAAGCCGCGTTCTCGACGACATGGTTACTGTGACAAGACGAACAGGGTATAAGGCTATCAGGCAGCAGACTGGTTGAGGAACGCCCCACTGTCATGAAGCCGATGAACGAAGAGCACCTCGCGGTTCTACGCAGGCACATGGTCGAGGTGATTGCAATCCATGCCGACCTTGCAAGCGAAGAACTCGGCAAGGCGACGCTTGATGAGCGGGTAATGGCAGCGATGCGGCGGGTGCCGCGGCATCTCTTCGTTCCAGCCCCGGTCGCGCCTTATGCCTATCAGGACATGCCGCTGCCGATCGGCTTCGATAAGACCGTCTCGCAGCCCTTCATCGTCGCTCTCATGACCGATCTCCTTGCTCCCCAACGGCACGAGGCAGTGCTGGAGATCGGCACCGGCCTGGGCTACCAAGCCGCAATCCTCGCGGAACTCGCCGGGCAAGTTTGGAGCGTCGAAATCATCGAGGAATTCGCAAACCATGCCGGGGCTCTCCTGCAGGGTCTCGGCACCTCCAATGTAGGCAGACGGGTCTCGCGGCTGGCCTGAGCACGCCCCATTCGACAAGATCCTGGTCACCGTGGCGGTGGAACGGACGCCGCCGCCGGCTTTGCTTGAGCAGCTCAAGCCAGGGGGACGCATGGTTCTGCCTGTGGGATCTGAAAAAGTACAGTTGCTGACTGTCATCGACAAGGATGCGGCAGGGCAACTCAAGACTCGGAAACTCATCCCGGTTCGGTTCAGTCGGCTCGAAACGGTCTAATGAGGGTGCGGCTGCGCTGAGCCGTGCTGGAAGATCAGGATAACGCGCGCCGCATCGATCATACGGGCGCTGGATGGCATCGCCGATCTTTTGACATCCATGCCGCAACGCTACTCGTCGAGCACGCCTGCATTCGCCGGTCGCGCCGCTGGCGATCATGCCGGCGCAGTCGTATTGCGCGCTTCTCAAAGACCCTTATCCAGCCCACTGTGTGCCTACGAGGGCAATGGGTCTCTCATCTGGGAAATGACGGCCAAAGGCTCAAGGAATTCGCCGAGTGGTCAACACGTAGCGGGCAGGAGGTAACGATGGATCTCAAGGACAGGCGCCTCTCGTACGGCGTGGTAGCCGTGATCGCGGTATTGGTCGTGATTGCGTATGCGGCTGGTTGGTTTGACGGCACACCGATACCAGCGCCGCAGCAGTGAGAGCGATCGTCATTCTGGCTTGGCGGCAGCTGACTGATCAGTCTCTAAAGGTCGAAGGAAGGGACACCTGATTGGCTGTCTCGCTGGTTCGGCTACCATCCTGACGACGCACAGGCTGGACCGTTTTTGAGATGGCTTCCGCTCAATTTGTTGGAGGACCGGTCCTTGGATCGCGTGCAATCCGCAACACTCCGCCATCGGGCCGGGTAACTTCGATAGTGGTTTCGACACGGACAAACTGGGATCCTACGGAGTAGCCAGGCGCCAGGTCCTGCCGGAAGTCATACACTGGAGCCACAAGGGCCCAACGACCGGGCGGAGAACTCGCATCGGCCCCGGCCTTCGGCGGTTTCGAAGCTAAACTGCCACTCCCTCGATCCCGCCGCCCGGCCAGCAATGGAGCCGGGCTACTCCAGCACAGACTCTGCCCGTCGGTCACCTCGATCGGCACGGACTCCAGACCAACATCGTCGAGCAGCCGCGCATTTGACCGCGTTCGCCAAATTAATGGCCGGATCTTTGCGAAGCCTCCACATCTGCGTGAACGAAGCCCTCAGGCATCATCGTGATTGGACTTCATGATCCGTTGGAGTCACGCTGGTTGCAGGCATACGAAGGATATGGGTGGACCAACTATTGTCCGAATAGGAGGCCAACATGAAGCACCAGACGATCGAGCAACTGCAGATCGTCGCCGAGATCGATCAGGCCTACCCGCGCCAGGCCATGTCGCGCAGCGAACGTCTTGAACGCTGGGCGGAACTCCTCGAACGAAACCCTGACCGGCGCCTCTCGACGCTGCCTCAGACCGAGTATCAGCCGGTTAGAGCACGCGGGGCCATGCGCGGCGACGGCTCGCCGATCTCAGTCGCTTTCGAGGATACTGTCCTGCGCGCCGCCGGGTTGGAAAACGACAACTACGGCGAAGCGAAGCGGTTCTTCGAGCTGACCGACAGGCAATTGCATGAGATCATCTGCTATTGTCATTTCGGCGCAACGGTGACCGCCGCAACGGCCGCCCGTCACATCCGTGCGGTGCGTACCGGGAGACAGCCCGGCATGTTCTCTCGGTTGCGTGAGGCGTTCGTCGGATAAAGCCAGCGCCGTTTCGCAGCACATTTTTGAAGCGGCTCGCATGGAAAGCCTCCGCCGTAGCGCAGGCAAGCGCTCCCCAAGCGGGGAGGCCGCGTTGCATGAAGGATGGTGCGGTCATGATTATCCAAGGTCCTTTTCGAGAGCGGCGTCAAGGTCTGCTGGCTGAGCTGCACCATCTGTTGCGCCGAACTCAGCAGGGCGATTGCCGGCAGGTGAATGAACGCGCCGACGCGTCGCCAGGCAAGCCTGGAGGATCCCCTCAATCGATTCCTCGTCGTGATCGACGCGGTAGTGTTGCAGTCGCTCAGTGTGCGGCGGCAGAAAGAACCCCAATGAAATTCCGACCACTCCACGACCGCGTCGTCATTCGGCGGGCGGAAGGCGACAAAAAATCCAAGGGCGGAATCATCATTCCCGACACCGCCAAGGAAAAGCCGCAGGAAGGCGAAGTGATCGCCGTCGGGCCGGGCGCGCGCGACGAAAGCGGCAAGCTGATCCCGCTCGACGTCAAGGCCGGCGACTTCATCTTGTTCGGCAAGTGGTCCGGCACCGAGGTCAAGATTGACGGCGAGGACCTTCTGATCATGAAGGAGAGCGACATTATGGGCATCGTCGAGAAAACCAAAGCGGCCAAGAAAGCCGCCTGACCGGGCGATTTGCGCTCTGCTAATTTCTAGACTGAACTGGACGTAAAATCATGTCTGCCAAGGAAATCAAATTCGCTACCGATGCGCGCGACCGCATGCTGCGCGGTGTCGAGATCCTCAACAATGCGGTGAAGGTCACGCTCGGTCCCAAGGGCCGCAACGTCGTCATCGACAAGGCCTATGGCGCGCCGCGCATCACCAAGGACGGGGTCGCCGTCGCCAAGGAAATCGAGCTTGCCGACAAGTTCGAGAACATGGGCGCGCAGATGGTCCGTGAAGTGGCCTCGAAGACCAACGACCTGGCCGGTGACGGCACCACCACCGCCACGGTGCTGGCCGCTTCGATCCTGCGCGAGGGCGCCAAATTCGTTGCCGCCGGCATGAACCCGATGGATCTCAAGCGCGGCATCGATCTTGCTGTGGCTGCCGTGGTGAAGGACATTCAAGCCTGGGCCAGGAAAGTCAAATCTTCGGACGAGATCGCCCAGGTTGGTACGATCGCCGCCAATGGCGACGCGTCGGTCGGCGCCATGATCGCCAAGGCGATGAACAAGGTCGGCAATGAGGGCGTGATCACCGTCGAGGAAGCCAAGACCGCCGAGACCGAACTCGATGTCGTCGAAGGCATGCAATTCGACCGTGGCTATCTCTCGCCCTATTTCGTCACCAATGCCGAAAAGATGCGCGCCGAACTGGAGGACCCTTACGTCCTCATCCATGAAAAGAAGCTCGGCAATCTGCAGGCGATGCTGCCGATCCTCGAAGCGGTGGTGCAGAGCGGCAAGCCACTGCTGATCATCTCCGAGGACGTCGAAGGCGAAGCGCTGGCGACCCTGGTGGTCAACAAATTGCGCGGCGGCCTGAAGGTCGCGGCCGTCAAAGCGCCGGGATTCGGCGACCGCCGCAAGGCCATGCTGGAAGATATCGCGGTGCTCACCGCCGGCCAGATGATTTCCGAAGACCTCGGCATCAAGCTCGAAAACGTCACCATTGACATGCTCGGCCGCGCCAAGCGCGTCCTCATCGAGAAGGACACCACCACGATCATCGACGGTGCCGGCGAGAAGGCCACCATCCAGGCGCGCATCTCCCAGATCAAGGGGCAGATCGAGGAAACCACCTCCGACTACGACAAGGAAAAGCTGCAGGAGCGGCTGGCGAAACTCGCCGGCGGCGTTGCCGTCATTCGCGTCGGCGGCGCCACCGAGACGGAAGTCAAGGAAAAGAAGGACCGCATCGATGATGCGCTGAACGCCACGCGCGCCGCAGTGGAAGAAGGCATCGTTCCCGGCGGCGGTGTAGCACTCCTGCGCGCTAGGTCGGCCCTCAACGGGCTGACCGGCGCCAATGCCGATGTGAATGCCGGCATTTCGATCGTGCTGCGGGCGCTCGAGGCGCCGATCCGCCAGATCGCCGAGAATTCCGGCGTCGAAGGCTCGATCGTCGTTGGGAAACTCATGGACAGCAAGGATCACAATCAAGGTTTCGATGCTCAGACCGAACTCTACGTCGACATGATCAAGGCCGGTATCGTCGACCCCGCCAAGGTCGTTCGGACGGCCCTGCAGGATGCCGGCTCGATTGCCGCGCTCCTGATCACCGCTGAAGCAATGATCGCGGACATTCCGCAGAAGGATGCGCCCGCTGTGGGTGGGGCAGGAGGTATGGGCGGAATGGGTGGAATGGACTACTGAGCGGCGCCTGAAACTATAGCCAGGACGACGGAAGGCCAGCGACACGGGCACATGCAAGCCGATATCTCGACGATCATCGGTTCGCTCGACATCGTGTTCGGGGAGATCGATCGATAGGCGCTCGTCGCTGTCGTTTCTGCTGCTAAAAAATGGTCTTGGAGACAAGAACATGACCGACACTCTTGCCGAGAAAACATGTACGCCTTGTCGCGGCGGCGTCCCGCCGCTCACGCGTGATGAAGCCCAACGTTTCCAGGCACAGGCTCCAGATTGGGAGCTGGGTGACGATGCCCACCGCATCCAGCGGAGCTTTCGATGCCGCAATTTCCGGGACGCGCTCGCCCTTGTTCAGGAGATCGGTGAGCTCGCCGAAACCGAAGGCCATCACCCCGACATCAGCTTCGGCTGGGGTTATGTGACGGTTTCCCTGAGCACCAAGAAGATAAAAGGACTGCACGAGAACGATTTCATCATGGCGAGCAAGATCGATTGGGTGCTCGATCGCTCGGGCCCCTCGACCGCCGGCGGTGACACGGCAAATCCATTGCCAATCAAGTGAGGTCGTTTATGCCACACATCCGAACCGACAATCAGCGCGTCACCCAAATCACCATTGTCGATTCTGAACCGGACAAGCAGGCCGAGGCATTGTCCGTCATGACCGAGCGAGCGCGCTTTATGGCGCGCCAGCCTGGCTTCATCTCAATCAGCCTGCATCGCAGCCTCGACGGGCGGCGCATCGTCAACTACGTCCAATGGCAGAATCGCGATCTGCTGCGATCGGCTCATCAGTAGCCGGAATTCCGCAAGGAGTGGGGTCATTTCGATCAGTTGACGGACGAGATCGATCCCAATCTGTACGAGGTAGCCCAAGTGATAGATAGTGGTCAGTAGGCGTGCCGCCCACATGACCTGAATCGCCGGGTCGAGACGGCCGACATGAGCTGACAGAGTCTAAGCCATGGCTGCCATGAACCATCGCGTCGTCACCGTGTTCGGTGGAACCGGGTTTCTCGGCCGCCGCGTTGTTCGGCATCTCCGCGATGGTGAGTTTTTCGTTCGGATTGCATCAAGACATCCGGAACGGGCCAAGAAGCTGTTTGGTTCTGACGATCCGCAACTTCAAGCGGTCGAAGCCGATATCCACGATGAGCGGGCGATCGCCGATGCACTTGCCGGTTCCTACGGTGTTGTAAATGCGGTCAGTCTTTATGTCGAACAGGGACAGGAGACCTTTCATTCCGTGCATGTCGAGTCAGCCCGGCGGGTTGCAGCTCAAGCACACCGAGCTGGCGTCGAACGGCTCGCTCACGTTTCAGGAATCGGCTCCGATGTTGCCTCGCCGTCGCTCTACATCCGCAAGCGCGGCGAAGGCGAACTGGTGGTGCGTGCAGCGTTTGCTGACGCCACTATCATCCGCCCGGCGGTGATGTTCGGACCGGATGACGCGTTTCTCACCATTATCCTCAAACTTCTCCGCCGGCTTCCAATCTATCCAATGTTCGGTCGCGGCCTGACGAGATTGCAGCCGGCCTATGTGGGCGATGTGGCAGAGGCGACCGCAAGAGTGCTGCAGGGGACGGAAACGCATGCGATCACGTATGAGTGCGGCGGTCCTCGCGTCTACTCATACAAGGAATTTCTCAGAGCCGTTGCGCACGAAGTCGGTCTTAGGCCCAAACTGATTCCAATCCCATTTGCCGCTTGGCACGCGCTGGCTTGGTTCGCCGAAATGCTCCCGAGCCCGCCCGTCACTCGGAATCAAGTGGAACTGATGCAGGTCGACACCGTGTCATCGCCGCAGATGCCGGGATTTGGAGAGCTTGGAATTTCGCCGTACTCGGTCGAGGAAATGCTCCAGGAGATATTGTGGGATCACTGATCAAAGAGCTTCTTCGGCTAGTGCGCTCCCGCCAAGGGGAACGACAAGGGAAAGGTTGAGGGCATGGTGAAGTATGCCCGCTCGAACTTCATGACGCCGATACCGGCGGCGGCGAGCGTCGATGAGGCTTCGGTCTATCGTCTGCTCAGGGCGCACAACCTGATCAACAGTCCGGCCTTCATCGTCATGAAGGCTGCCAACGAGTTCAAATTGAGTCGTATGTACCAAACCGGCACTATATATCGATGGTCGCCTGCACCTTCCCGGCAAGCCGGCGAGTGGAAGAGACCACCACGCTTTCGCCCAACAAAGGGAGAAGCGATAATGACGTTCAATGACTCAAAGCAGCTTTCAATACTGGCCACAGTGGTCGATGATTATTGCCGTCAGGCCGGGATAGCAGTGGGCGATCCGGCCAGGGAACGTCTTGGCCGACAAATCATCGAGTTGTTCCAAAACGGCATGGATCAGCCAGACGAGTTGTTGTTGGCCCTAAACCATCACTACGACGAGTGGCTTGGTGAGGTTGGCCTGCCGTCGTCTTGTGCCGACCAAGTTGCATCGCTGATCTCTGGCGCTGCCCCCTCTCCTGCGGATCACCGTCGATGTCGCCGCAACGCTTCCCCCAACGAAAAACCCCGCAGGAGCGTAATGCAGTTCACTTAGGCACCTTCAGTGTTCTGACAGGATATTTGGCTGGTAGCCTTTTGACGACACGGGGGCATGATCGCCC
>NZ_JAMYLA010000081.1:0-19046 GCF_040317725.1 Mesorhizobium sp. M1396
ACACTTAAATTGTCGTGCCCCCCCCGGCCCCCGCCCCTCACCCCCACCAAAACATCGTCATTTAATTCATTCTACACCCCCCGCATTTCCACTCTCGGGCCCGCGCGGGGGCCGCCCCCCGACAAAGTCAAACCTCCGGACGCAACCAAAGGATGCGATCGGCGAGACAAGAAACGGACCGTCCATGTTGCGATTCCTGCTCACGCGCATAGCGTCGGCAATACCGGTCCTCGCCATTTTGAGCCTGGTCACCTTTGCCATCATCCAGGCGCCGCCCGGCGATTATGCCGACTACATCCGCTCACAGGCGATCAACCAGGGTGGAGCTTCCTTCGCCGAGGCCGACGCGCAGGCCAACGCCTATCGCATCGAGCATGGCCTCGATAAGCCGCTGCCTATCCAGTATCTCAACTGGATCGGCGGCATCATCACCCGCGGCGATTTCGGCTACAGCCTCTACTACAACAAGCCGGTCGCCGATGTGGTCGGCGAGCGCCTGCCGCGCACGCTCATTCTGGCATTGGTCTGCCATCTGCTCGCCTCGGTGCTCGGCATCACATTCGGTATATGGGCGGCGACCCGGCAATACACCTGGATCGACTCGACACTTTCCGCGATCTCTTTCCTCGGCATGACGGTGCCGCGCTTCCTGATGGCGCTGATCATCGTCTATCTCCTGGTCTTCCAGTTCAACGTGTCGGAGATCGGCAGCTTCTTCTCGCCGCAATATGGCGGCGCGCCGTGGTCGTGGGCCAAATTCGTCGACCTGGTCAAGCATGTCTGGCCGGTCGTGGCGATCGCCACCTTCGGCGGCCTCGCCTACAACATGCGCGTCATGCGCGGCAATTTGCTCGACACGCTGAACGCGCAATATGTCGAGACGGCCAGGGCCAAGGGGCTGACCGGCACTGCTGTCGTGATGCGCCACGCCGTGCCCAACGCGCTGCACCCGCTCGTCATGTATCAGGGCGTGGTGCTGCCCTACATGCTAACCGGCGAGATCGAGACCGCGATCATCTTCGCGCTCCCGACCGTCGGCCCGGCGATCGTCGGTTCCATGGCTGTCGGCGACGTCTATGTCACCGCCACGTTCATGATGGTGCTGTCGGCGACGCTGATCGTCGGCAACATCATCGCCGACATGCTGCTGGTGCTGCTCGATCCGCGCGTGCGCCAGTTCGGGGAGGGTTAGATGCTGGCTTTCGACAATCTGCCACCACCGCTGCCCGCCGAAGGCGCCATCGGGAAGCCGCAGCGCGGCAATGAGAGCTATATCGCCCTTGTCTGGCGCCGGTTGAAGCGCTCCTGGACCGGCACGGCCGGGCTTTGGCTTGTCGTGCTCCTGTTGATAATGGCCGTGTTCGCCGAGTTCATCGCGCCGATGGACCCGAAGGTCACGGATGTCGGCTTCGCTCCGCCGCAGGTGCCTGTTTTCCATGACAAGGACGGAGGTTTCACCGCGCGGCCGAGGGTCTATGCGCTGGCCGATTCGGCGGATCTCGATCCGGTCACCTTCCAGCCCGTCGTCGGCCCCGACTATGACCATCCAAGGCTGCTTGGTTTCTTCGTGCATGGCGCGCCCTACAAGCTGTTCGGGCTGTTGCCGGCGGACCGGCATCTGTTCGGCTCTCTGGACGGCCAGCCGGTGCATTTCCTCGGCACCGACAAGTTCGGCCGCGACGTGCTGTCCCGCGCCATCCATGGCTCGCGCGTCTCGCTTATGATCGCGCTGACGGTCGTCTTCATCATCACCGTCATCGGCACCACCGTCGGCATGGTCTCCGGCTATTTCGGCGGCAGGTTCGATGTCTGGATGCAGCGTTTCGTCGAACTGGTGCTCGCCTTCCCGCAACTGCCGCTTTACCTGGCGCTGACGACATTGATCCCGGTTACCGCGCCCACCAATGTCTTCCTCGCTTTCGTCATCATCGTCATGTCGGCATTGGGTTGGGCGCAGATGTCGCGCGAGGTGCGCGGCAAGACTTTGGCGCTGGCGCGGATCGAGTATGTGCGCGCCGCCATGGCGGTCGGCGCCACCGACCGGCGCATCATCATGCAGCACATCTTCCCCAATGTGATGAGCCATGTGATCGTCGCCGTGACGCTGGCGATCCCGACGGTGGTGCTGCTTGAATCGTTCCTCGGTTTCCTCGGCTTCGCCGTCAAGCCGCCGCTGATCTCGTGGGGCCTGATGCTGCAGGACACCGCGACCTATTCCGTCATCGGCACCTATCCCTGGATCCTGTCGCCGGTAGGTTTCGTGCTCGTCACCGTCTTTGCCTTCAACGCGCTGGGCGACGGCCTGCGCGACGCCGTCGACCCCTATTGAGGTGGAACAGATGACAGTCGCGCTCGCCGAATCCTTTGCACCAACCGTCCGTCACGACCATGACGGACGCCAGGACCAGCCCATCATCGACGCCCGCAACGTCGCCGTGGCCTTCAAGGTCGAGTATGGCGTCGTCGACGCGGTCAAGGACATCTCGTTCCAGCTCTATCGCGGCGAGACGATCGCAATCGTCGGCGAATCCGGTTCCGGAAAGTCAGTGACGGCGCGCACCGTCATGGGCCTGCTGTCGCGGCGCGCCACGGTGTCGCCCGGGTCGAGTGTCTGTTACGACGGGCAAAACATCCTGAAGTTTCCCGAGAGCGCCCGGCGCAAGCTGCGCGGCAACCGCATCTCGATGATCTTCCAGGAGCCGATGAGCTCCCTCAACCCGATCTATACGGTCGGCAGCCAGATCGTCGAGGCGATCAGGGTGCATCGCAAGGTCAGCCGCAAGCAGGCCTGGGCGCGAGCGCTGGAACTTCTGCAGCACGTGCAGATTCCCGATCCTGTCGCGCGGCTCAAGCAGTATCCGCACCAGCTATCGGGCGGACAACGCCAGCGCGTGATGATTGCCATGGCGCTGGCCAACAATCCCGATGTCTTGATCGCCGATGAGCCGACCACGGCGCTCGATGTCACCGTCCAGGCCCAGATCCTGAACCTGATCCGCAGCCTGCAGAACGAGCTGCGCATGGCGGTGATCCTGATTACCCACGACCTGACCGTCGTGCGTCAGTTCTCCGACTACGTCTATGTCATGCAGCATGGCGAAATGTGCGAGCACAACGTCACCGAGCGGCTCTTCGCCGATCCGCGGCATCCCTATACGAGGCGGCTGCTGGCTTCCGAGCCGCGCGGACAGCCGAAACCGCTGCCCGACGGTTGCGGCACCATTCTCGAGGCCAGCGGCGTGCGCGTCTCCTTCATGCTGCGCCACGGCACCTTCCTGAAACCTGACTGGCGGGAGCTGGTCGCCGTCGACGATCTCAGCCTCAGCCTGTGCCGCCATGAGACGCTGGGGCTGGTCGGCGAGTCCGGTTCCGGCAAGACTACCTTCGGCCAGGCCCTGCTCCGGTTGATAGATACCAAGCGCGGCGAGATACGGTTCGATGGCAAGCCGATCCACGGTCTGTCGCGGGCCGAGATGCGGCCGCTGCGCTCGCGCATGCAGATCGTCTTCCAGGATCCGTTCTCCTCGCTCAACCCGCGCATGACGATCGGCCAGATCATCGAGGAAGGGCTGATCGTCAACAGCATAGGGGCGACACGGCGCGAGCGGGTCGATCGGGTGCGCGAGGCGCTGGTCAGCGCCGGCATGCCCGGCGATATACTGTCGCGGTTTCCGCACGAATTCTCCGGCGGCCAGCGGCAACGCGTCGCGATCGCCCGCGCCATCGCATTGGAACCTGAATTCATCCTGCTCGACGAGCCGACATCGGCGCTGGACCTGTCCGTCCAGGCGCAGATCATCGACCTGCTGCGCAAGCTGCAGGACGAGCGCGGTCTCAGCTACCTCTTCATCTCGCACGACCTCAAGGTGGTGCGCGCACTGTGCCACCGCGTCATCGTCATGCAGAATGGCAAGATCGTCGAGCAGGGCCCGGTCGACGACGTCCTGTCCAATCCCAAGACCGCCTACACCGAACGGCTCGTCAGGGCCGCTTTCGACGTGGCCTGAACATATGCCGGAGGTTAGCATGGCAAGAAATCCCAAGATCACTTTCATCGGCGCCGGCTCGACGGTGTTCATGAAGAACATTGTCGGCGACGTGCTGCAGCGCCCGTCGCTTTCGGGCGCGACGATCGCGCTGATGGACGTCAATCCGCAGCGGCTGGAAGAGAGCGCCATCGTCGTCAACAAGCTGATCGCGACACTCGGCGTCAAGGCAAAGACCGAGACCCATTCGGACCAGCGCAAGGCGCTGGCCGGCGCCGACTTCGTCGTCGTCGCCTTCCAGATTGGCGGCTATGAGCCCTGCACGGTCACCGATTTCGAAGTGCCGAAGAAATACGGCCTGCGCCAGACGATCGCCGACACGCTCGGCGTCGGCGGCATCATGCGGGGCCTCCGGACCGTGCCGCATCTGTGGAAGGTCTGCGAGGACATGCTCGCCGTCTGCCCGCAGGCGATCATGCTGCAATATGTCAATCCGATGGCGATCAACACCTGGGCGATATCAGAGAAATATCCCGAGATCAGGCAGGTCGGCCTCTGCCATTCGGTGCAGGGCACGGCAATGGAGCTGGCGCACGATCTCGACATTCCTTACGAAGAAATCCGCTATCGCTCGGCCGGCATCAACCACATGGCCTTTTATCTCAGCTTCGAGCATCGCCAGCCGGACGGTTCCTACCGCAATCTCTATCCAGATCTGGTGCGCGCCTATCGCGAAGGCCGCGCGCCCAAGCCTGGCTGGAACCCGCGCTGCCCCAACAAGGTGCGCTACGAGATGCTGACCAGGCTCGGCTATTTCGTCACCGAAAGCTCGGAGCATTTCGCCGAATACACGCCCTATTTCATCAAGGACGGCCGCCCGGACCTGATCGAGAAATACGGCATCCCGCTGGATGAATATCCCAAGCGCTGCATCGAGCAGATCGAGCGCTGGAAGGGACAGGCGGAAGCCTATCGTTCGGCCGATCGCATCGAGGTCGAGCAGTCGAAGGAATATGCCTCCTCGATCATGAATTCGGTCTGGACCGGCGAACCGTCGGTGATCTACGGCAATGTCCGCAACAATGGCTGCATCACCTCGCTGCCTCGCGATTGCGCCGCCGAGGTGCCATGCCTGGTCGATGCTTCCGGCATCCAGCCGACTTATATCGGCGAGTTGCCGCCGCAATTGACCGCGCTGATCCGCACCAACATCAACGTGCAGGAACTGACGGTGCGGGCGCTGATGACGGAGAACTGCGACCACATCTACCATGCGGCGATGATGGACCCGCATACCGCCGCCGAGCTTGATCTCGACCAGATCTGGTCACTGGTCGACGACCTTCTCGCCGCTCATGGCGACTGGCTGCCGGCCTGGGCGCGCGTGGCGCGCAAGACCGAGGCCGCCTGACGCCTTATTTAGGAGCGTCGGGGTCGGTCTCTTCCTCGTCGTCGCGGGCCTTGATGACATAGGCGCCCTTCAGCCAGCGGTTGAGGTCGATGTCCTTGCAGCGCGTCGAGCAGAACGGAAAAGTGTCGCGCGCCGATGGCTTCCCGCATTCGGGGCAGGGGCGCTTGGGACGCAAGGGCGTGACTTTGGGGTCGGAACTCATAGCCGTGCGCCTGACAGCCAGCCGCCATGCACCTCGAAGCCTTCGCCGCTCAACAGCGCCACCGTCTCATAGAGCGGCAGCCCGACGACGTTGGTGTAGGAACCGACCAGCTTGACGACGAACGCGCCGGCGAGACCCTGGACGGCGTAGCCGCCGGCCTTGCCGCGCCATTCGCCCGAGGCGACATAGGCGTCGATTTCCTCGCGCGGCAGCCGCTTGAAGCGCACCCGCGTCTCGACCAGCCGCTGGCGCAGTTTGCCGCCCGGCGTGATCAGGCAGATGCCGGAATAGACCCGGTGCGAACGGCCGGACAACAGCCCGAGGCAGTTGGCGGCGTCGTCGAGGGTTTCCGCCTTGGGCAGGATGCGCCGCCCGACGGCGACCACCGTGTCGGCGGCCAGCACGAAGCCCGGCGCGTAGTCGGCTTCGGTCTTCAGCGACGCGAACGCCTTCTCGGCCTTTTCCTTCGACAGCCGTTTGGCCAGCGAGCGCGGATGCTCGGCACGCAGCGGCGTTTCGTCGACATCGGCCGGCAGCACGCGGTCCGGCTCGATGCCGGCCTGCTGCAAGAGCTCGATCCGGCGCGGCGAACCCGAGGCAAGCACCAGCTTCTGCAAAATGCTCATCGCGGACCAGTCGGGCTTTGCTTACTTGAAACGATAGGTGATGCGGCCCTTGGTCAGGTCGTATGGCGTCATCTCGACCAGAACCTTGTCACCGGTCAGCACGCGGATGCGGTTCTTGCGCATGCGGCCGGCCGTGTGGGCGATGATCTCATGTTCGTTTTCGAGCTTTACCCGGAACATCGCGTTGGGCAACAATTCCGTCACGACACCCGGAAACTCGAGGACTTCTTCCTTCGGCATTCGATACCTTTGCTTGGATGGTAGTTCCAGCGCCTAGAGCATGATGCCGAAAAGTGTGAAGCGGTTTTCGGACGACATCATGCTCTACTTCTTGATTTAGAGGCGGATTCAGATTTCAGGTCGAACAGACCTGAAATCATCCGACTCTGCCGGAATTTCGGCGGAACCTATATGATAATCGCCCGCTTGTGAACACGCTTAATCCGTCGCGTTTTTAGCTTCCGGAAGCAAAAAACGTCGGCCTATGCGCAACTTCAGCCGCTCGCGCACGTCGCGATAACTGGCCATGATCTGTTCGCGCGTGCCGCCGGCATCGGTAGGGTCCGGCATCGGCCAGTATTCGACCTCGACGGCGAGCGAGCGGGTGAGTTCGAGAGCCGCGTGGTGCGCTTCCGGAGCCAGCGTGACGATGAGGTCGAAATAGTCGTCCTCGAGATCGTCCATCGTCCTTGGGTGACGCTCGCCCAGTGTGAGACCCTCCTCGGCGAGCACCGCATCGACGAACGGATCGCGCTCGCCCGCGCGAACGCCGGCCGAGGCGACGAAGATGGTGGCAGGCAGCATCCGCCTCGCCAGTTGCTCCGCCATCGGCGAGCGCACGGCGTTCATGCCGCACACGAACAGGATCGAACGGGGCAGGGCGCCGGGTGCCAGGGCTAGCCCCGCCAGTGCAGCACGCAGACCAGCGTGAACAGCCGGCGCGCCGTATCGAAGTCGATGTCGATCTTACCGGAAAGCCGGTCCATCAGCGTCCGCGAGCCTTCATTGTGCAGGCCGCGGCGGCCCATGTCGATCGCCTCGATGTGGCTTGGCGTCGAGGAGCGGATGGCGTCATAGTAGCTTTCGCAGATCATGTAGTAGTCCTTGACGATGCGCCTGAGCGGCGTCAGCGACAAGATATGGGTGACGACGGGGGCCCCATCCTCTCGCGCCACGGCAAAGACCAGGCGCTTCTCGGCCAGCGACAGTTTCAGCCGATAAGGGCCGGCGCCGCCGTCATTGACGGGTTGAAAACTGTTTTCCTCGATCAGGTCGAAGATCGCCACCGCGCGTTCATGCTCGACATCGGGTGTCGAGCGGCCGATCGATTCATCGAGTTCGACATCGATCAGCCTGGCGCGGGTTTGATCGGAGTCGGACATGGCGGCTACATGTTCAACCGTATGGCGACGGAACGTGCATGTGCATCAAGGCCTTCCGCCTTGGCCAGCGCGATCGCCGCCGGCGCCAAGATCCGCAACTGCTCCGGCCCAAGCTTGAGGATCGAGGTGCGCTTGACGAAATCGAGCACGGACAGCCCGGACGAGAAACGTGCCGAACGTGCCGTTGGCAGCACATGGTTGGATCCGCCGACATAGTCGCCGATGGCTTCCGGGGTATGGCGGCCGAGAAAGACGGCACCCGCATTGCGCATCCGCGACAGGAAACCCTCGGCATCGTCGATTGCCAATTCGACATGTTCGGCGGCGATACGGTCGACCAGCGGCAGCGCTGCCTCGATCGTCGGCACCAGGATCACCGCGCCGAAATCGCGCCAGCTTGCTGCTGCCGTTTCGGCGCGCGGCAGGTTCTGCAACTGGCGTTCGACCGCCTGTTCGACGGCGATGCCGAAGGCCGGGTCGTCGGTGACCAGAATCGACTGCGCCGACGCATCGTGCTCGGCCTGAGCCAGCAAATCGGCGGCGATCCAGTCCGGGTCGTTGCTGCCGTCAGCCACGACGAGCACTTCCGACGGCCCGGCGATCATGTCGATGCCGACGGTGCCGAACACCTGGCGCTTGGCCGCTGCGACATAGGCATTGCCCGGACCGACGATCTTGGCGACCGGCTTTATAGTCTCGGTGCCATAGGCAAGCGCTGCGATCGCCTGGGCGCCGCCGACGCGGTAGATTTCCGACACGCCTGATATATCCGCGGCCACCAGCACCAGCGGGTTGATGCTGCCGCCTGGCGCCGGCACGACCATGACGATGCGCTCGACGCCGGCCACCCTGGCCGGGACGGCGTTCATCAGCACCGAGCTTGGATAGCTCGCCGTGCCGCCCGGCACATAGAGCCCGACCGCCTCGATCGCCGTCCAGCGCCAACCGAGTTCGACGCCGGCGGCATCGGTATAGCGATCGTCCTTCGGCCGCTGCCGTTCGTGATGCGAGCGGATGCGGTCGCGCGCGAATTCCAGCGCCTCGATCGTTTTTGGGTCAGCGGCCTTGTAAGCCTGGGCGATGTCGTCCTTCGAGACGGCGATGCCCAATCCAGCCAGATCGGCGCGATCGAATTTCTGCGAATAGTCCATCAACGCCGCGTCGCCCTCTGCGCGCACGCGCGCGATGATGTCGCGCACCGCGGCGTCGACGTCGGCGGACACTTCCCGCTTGGTCAGGAGGAAGGCGGCGAAACGCTGCTCGAAATCGGCGTCGGACTGACGAAGCGTGATGGCCATCGGATGTTCAGGCCTTGTGGATCGGGCGCGAGCTGGCTTCCCAGGCGCCGCCGATGTCGGCAAGGCGGGCCTCGATGCACTCGACATCGAGCATGATGGTGCCGCCGCCCGCAAAGATCAGTTCGACGATACCGGCCGGCTTGCTGATCTCGATGAAGCTGATCGCCAGCAGGGACAGTACCTCAGCCGGCTTGTCGCGGGCGATGCCGTTGGTCTTGGCACCAAGCACCCGGTCGAAATGCAGCACCGCCTGCCGCCGCTCATTGTGCTGGCGAAACAGGCCGGATTTGGCCTCCCAGACGAAACGGTTCATGGTCAGCAGGAAACGCCTGGCCGCGGGCAGGAATTCGAGGTCACTGACCTTCATCACGGCATCCTGGACATGGGCCGAAACGATGCTCAGATCCTGGTCGTCGAGCGCGATAAGCTTAAGGGCAGTCATGCGGATTTCGCACCTGAAGGTTGATAACTGAACCTTCTGTTAGGCGGTCTTTCCCGTCCGCGCAACCGCACCGCACGGCCTTGCGAATGGCCTATGCGGAAATCCGCTCGATCACCGCGCCGCAGTTGGACAGCTTTTCTTCCAGCCGCTCGAAGCCGCGGTCGAGATGATAGACGCGGTTGACCGTCGTCTCGCCTTCGGCCGCCAGGCCGGCGATGACCAGCGAGACCGAGGCGCGAAGATCGGTCGCCATGACCGGCGCGCCCTTCAACTTCGGCACGCCGTCGACGATTGCCGTCTGGCCCGAAAGCGTGATGTGGGCGCCGAGCCGGGCCAGTTCCTGCACATGCATGAAGCGGTTTTCGAAAATCGTCTCGGTGATGCGCGACTTGCCCTTGGCCATCGTCATCAGGCCCATGAATTGCGCCTGCAAATCGGTCGGGAAGCCCGGGAACGGCGCCGTCGTCACGTCGACCGGGGAAATGCCGGCGCCGTTGCGCTTCACACGAATGCCGGAATTGGTTTGCGTGATCTCCGCACCCGTCTGCGAGATCACGTCGAGCGCCGTCTGCAGCAATTCGGGGCGTGCGCCCTCGAGCACGACGTCGCCGCCGGTCATTGCCACCGCCATTGCGTAGGTGCCGGTCTCGATGCGGTCGGGAATGACGCGCACGCGGGCACCCGACAGCGATTCGACGCCGTCGATGGTGATAACAGGCGTTCCGGCGCCGGAAATCTTCGCGCCCATGGCGTTGAGGCACTCGGCGAGGTTGACGATCTCAGGTTCGCAGGCGGCATTGTCGAGAACCGTCTCGCCCTTGGCCAGTGCCGCAGCCATCATCAGCACATGGGTGGCGCCGACCGAGACCTTCGGGAACACGTAGCGGTTGCCGACCAACCGGCCATTCCTGGTCTTGGCAATGACATAGCCGGTGTCGACGTCGATATCGGCGCCCAGCGCCTGCAGGCCCTCGAGGAACAGATCGACCGGGCGCGTGCCGATGGCGCAACCGCCCGGCAGCGACACCTTGGCCTCGCCCATGCGGGCCAGCAGCGGGCCGATCACCCAGAACGACGCCCGCATCTTCGACACCAGTTCATAGGGCGCCGTCGTGTCGACGATGTTGCGGGCGGAGAAATTGATGGTGCGCGAATAGCCTTCATTCTGCTTCTCGCGGCGGCCATTGACCGAATAATCGACGCCGTGATTGCCCAGGATGCGGATCAACTGCTCGACATCGGCCAGATGCGGCACGTTTTCCAGCGTCAGCGTGTCGTCGGTCAAGAGCGAGGCGATCATCAGGGGCAGGGCCGCGTTTTTCGCGCCCGAGATCGGAATGCTTCCGGCAAGCTTGTTGCCGCCGACAATTCTGATGCGATCCATGGAAGAACGTCCCTCTCGGCTCGAAAAGAACCGGTTCAATCGTTTGAGTATCGGCCCGTCTAGACCATTGGCCAATCTGGTTCAAGGAATTGGCTGGTTCAAGAAATAGGATTTCGCCCCATCCCGGGCCAAGAGTGGCCGATTTGAGTTAATCTTTTTGTATTTCCCTTGCCGCGCCGAGCCCGTCCGGCCGCTGATCCGCATTGCCGGCGCGCCGCGAGCGCGACTGCGCCTTGCGCTTCTGCAAATTGGCGCGCAATTGCTCGGCCAGCCGGTCCTTGCGGTTGGCGCCGCTCTTTTTCGCTGGACCAGCCCTTTTCAGTGGAATTGTCTTGTCGTTCATCGTCCCGTCCCGGCCGGCGACCAGCCAACCCGTCAATCAGGGATAGCCAACATTGTGGCGCCGCCATGTCGATAAAAGCTATCCGGCAAAGGCTTTCACAGAAGCGTTGCACTTGGCCTTGCGCTTGCCGGTTCGATATGGCAGAAGCCCCGCCATCAGCGGCTGCGGTAGCTCAGTGGTAGAGCACTCCCTTGGTAAGGGAGAGGTCGAGAGTTCAATCCTCTCTCGCAGCACCATTCCAAGCCGTTGTTTGGAAACAACTACCGGGCACCATCAGTACGGTGAAAGCGGGCGCGACCGTCCGCAACGATCGGCCCGAAACGGCTTCCGTGATACTCGTTCGTGCCGCGGAACAGGCAGATGCCATGGTCGTGCCAACCCAATCCATTGCCCGAACGGAATGCTTGTCCGACCTTCTCCTCGTCCAGCCACCCGCGCTGACGGAAGGATTGCGCTCGTGAGCCAGGCGAAAGCAACAGCACGTGACAATGACGAGCGCTTGCCGTATATTGACATAAAGATATCCTTATGTGACATGAAAAGGCCTGTCGCCAAAGGGATAAAAAATGTCGCAGAATTCTGCATCGCTGGACGCGTTGTTCGGCCCCGTCGCGGCAAAGCCCGACGGGTCGGAAGTGCTTGCGGCGCTGACGGCGGCGGCGCGCGAACGCATCCTCGTCCTTGACGGCGCCATGGGCACACAGATCCAAGGCCTGGGTTTCGATGAAGACCAGTTCCGCGGCGAAGCCTTCGCCGGCTGCGCCTGCCACCAGCAAGGCAACAATGATCTTCTGATCCTGACGCAGCCGCAGGCGATCGAGGAAATCCACTATCAATACGCCATTGCAGGCGCGGATATCCTCGAGACCAACACCTTCTCCTCGACGTCGATCGCCCAGGCCGACTACGGCATGGAGGATGCCGTCTATGCGCTAAATCGCGATGGCGCGCGGCTGGTACGGCGCGCCGCTGTTCGTGCCGAGCAGGAGGATGGCAAGCGCCGTTTCGTTGCCGGCGCGCTGGGGCCAACCAATCGCACCGCCTCGATGTCGCCCGACGTCAACAATCCCGGCTATCGTGCCGTGACCTTCGACGATCTGCGCCTGGCCTATGGCGAACAGCTGCGCGGCCTGATCGACGGTGGCGCCGACATCATCCTGATCGAGACCATCTTCGACACGCTGAACGCCAAGGCGGCGATCTTCGCGGCAGAAGAGATCTTCAACGAGAAGGGCGTGCGCCTGCCGGTGATGATTTCCGGCACAATAACAGACCTGTCCGGCCGCACGCTGTCCGGCCAGACGCCGACGGCCTTCTGGCATTCGGTGCGCCATGCCAGTCCCTTCACCATCGGCCTCAACTGCGCGCTCGGCGCCAACGCCATGCGCGCGCATCTGGCCGAGATATCAGGCGTCGCCAACACCTTCACCTGCGCCTATCCCAACGCCGGCCTGCCCAATGAATTCGGCCGTTATGACGAGAGCCCGGAATTCATGGCCGCGCAGATCGAGGATTTTGCCCGCGAGGGGCTGGTCAACGTCGTCGGCGGCTGCTGCGGCTCGACCCCGGATCACATCCGCGCCATCGCTGAAGCGGTGAAGAAATATCCGCCGCGCGCCATTCCGGAGATCGAGCGCAAGATGCGCCTTTCCGGGCTGGAGCCGTTCACGCTGACCGACGAGATTCCCTTCGTCAATGTCGGCGAGCGCACCAATGTCACCGGATCGGCCAAGTTCAGGAAGCTGATCACGGCGGGCGACTATGTCGCCGCGCTCGACGTGGCGCGCGACCAGGTCGCCAACGGCGCGCAGATCATCGACATCAACATGGACGAGGGACTGATCGATTCGAAGAAGGCGATGGTGGAATATCTCAACCTGATCGCCGCCGAGCCGGACATCGCCCGCGTTCCCGTCATGGTCGACAGTTCCAAATGGGAGATCATAGAGGCCGGCCTGAAATGCGTGCAGGGCAAGCCGCTGGTCAACTCCATCTCGATGAAGGAAGGCGAAGAGGCGTTCCTGCATCATGCAAGGCTGGTGCGCGCCTATGGCGCCGCTGTGGTCGTCATGGCCTTCGACGAGGACGGCCAGGCCGACACCAAAGCGCGCAAGGTCGAGATCTGCACCCGCGCCTACAAGCTCCTGACCGAACAGGCCGGCTTTCCGCCCGAGGATATCGTCTTCGACCCCAATGTCTTCGCTATCGCCACCGGCATAGAGGAGCACGACAATTACGGCGTCGACTTCATCAAGGCCACGGGCGAGATCACCGGGACGCTGCCGCATGTCCACATTTCCGGCGGCGTGTCGAACCTGTCCTTCTCGTTCCGCGGCAACGAGCCGGTGCGCGAGGCCATGCATGCCGTATTCCTCTACCATGCCATCCAGCGCGGCATGGACATGGGCATCGTCAATGCCGGTCAGCTCGCCGTCTACGACACGATCGAACCGGCGCTGCGCGAGGCCTGCGAGGATGTCGTGCTCAACCGCGTGCCCAAGGCCGGCGGCACCGCCACCGAACGCATGCTGGAGATCGCCGAACGCTTCAAGGGCGCGGCGGGCCAAGAAGCCAAGGAGCGCGATCTCGCCTGGCGCGAATTGCCGGTCGAACAGCGGATCAGCCATGCACTGGTCAACGGCATCACCGAATTCATCGACGCTGACACCGAGGAAGCACGGCTGGCCGCCGAGCGCCCGCTGCATGTCATCGAAGGCCCGCTGATGGCCGGCATGAATGTCGTCGGCGACCTGTTCGGCGCGGGCAAGATGTTCCTGCCGCAAGTGGTGAAGTCCGCGCGGGTGATGAAACAGGCGGTGGCCGGACTATTGCCGCATATGGAGGCCGAGAAGCTGGCCAATGCCGCCAATGGCATTGACAATGGCGAACGCCAGACGGCCGGTAAAATCCTGATGGCGACGGTGAAGGGCGATGTCCACGACATCGGCAAGAATATCGTCGGCGTCGTGCTCGCCTGCAACAATTACGAGATCATCGATCTCGGCGTCATGGTGCCGGCGGCAAAGATACTGCGGACGGCGCGCGAGGAAAATGTCGACATCATCGGCCTGTCCGGCCTGATCACGCCGTCGCTCGACGAGATGGCGCATATGGCCGCCGAGATGGAGCGCGAAGGCTTCGACATCCCGTTGCTGATCGGGGGCGCGACCACCAGCCGCGTCCATACGGCTGTGAAGATCCACCCGCGCTACACCAAGGGGCAGACGGTCTACGTCACCGACGCCAGTCGGGCGGTCGGCGTGGTCTCGTCCTTGCTGTCGATCGAGACCAAAGGCGGCTACGTCGACACGGTGCGCGCTGAATACAAGAGGGTCGCCGACGCGCATGCCCGCTCCGAAGCCGACAAGCAGCGGCTGCCGCTGGCCAAGGCAAGGGCCAATCCGCATCGGATCGAATGGTCTGCCTATGAGCCGCCGAAGCCGTCCTTCACAGGCGTGAAGATCTTCGAGAATTGGGACCTGGCCGAGCTCGCGCGCTACATCGACTGGACGCCGTTCTTCCAGACCTGGGAGCTGAAGGGCCGCTATCCCAAGATCCTGGAGGATGAGGCGCAAGGACCCGCCGCGCGCCAGCTGTTCGAGGATGCGCAGGCGATGCTGAAGCAGATCATTGCCGAAAAATGGTTCGCCCCGCGCGGCGTCATCGGCTTCTGGCCGGCCAACACAGTTGGCGACGACATCAGGCTGTTCAGGGATGACAGGCGATCCCGGGAACTGGCGACCTTTTTCACACTGCGCCAGCAACTGACCAAGCGCGACGGCAAGGCCAATGTCGCGCTGTCGGATTTCGTCGCGCCAATGGATAGCGGCAAGCCCGACTACATCGGCGGCTTCATCGTCACCGCCGGAATCGAGGAGGTGGCGATCGCGGAGCGTTTCGAGCGGGCGAACGACGATTATTCGTCGATCATGGTCAAGGCGCTGGCCGACCGCTTCGCCGAGGCCTTCGCCGAGCGCATGCACGAGAAGGTGCGCAAGGAGTTCTGGGCCTACGCGCCAGACGAATCGTTGGCGCCCGACGAGCTGATCGGCGAGCCCTATCGCGGCATCCGTCCGGCGCCCGGCTACCCGGCGCAACCCGACCACACCGAGAAGGCGACGCTGTTCCGGTTGCTCGACGGCGAGAACAATGCCGGGGTCCGCCTGACCGAGAGCTATGCGATGTGGCCGGGCTCGTCCGTGTCAGGCATCTATCTGTCGCATCCCGAAAGCTACTATTTCGGCGTCGCCAAGGTCGAACGCGATCAGGTCGAGGATTATGCGCGCCGCAAGGCTATGCCGTTGGCCGAGGTCGAGCGCTGGCTTGGCCCCATCCTCAACTACGTGCCGGCACACCATGCCAAGGCGGCTGAATAGCAGCGGCAGGTTCTGTTGTCGGCCAAGCCAAGCGACAACCACACATCGCCATGGCATCGTCGAGATGCAATGTGCCAATATCGGCATCCGCGCCGGTGACTGGCCTCTGATCCAGGATAGCGATAGACCCAAGCAGTCGTCTTTGCAGTTGGAACGCCGAATGACCCTACTCACACGCCGCGGGCTTTTGAAAACGGCCGCGGTTGCCGGCGTGGGCGGGATAGGGTTTTCGGCCATCGGTCGGCTTGGCGGCTGGGCCTCTGCCACGCCCGAGCCGGTGGTTTTGCAGACGGCAAAGATCCAGGCAAAGCTGATGGATATCGGCCAGACCAGGGATGTACTGACCTACGGCAACGCCGGAATGCCGCCCGTGCTCAGAATGAAAAAGGGCGAGCCCTTTGCCGCGCGTCTTGTCAACGCCATCGACGATCCGACGACCATCCACTGGCACGGTATTCGCGTTCCAAACAAGATGGACGGCGTGCCCTTTCTGGTCCAGCCTTATGTCTACACCGGCGATCATTTCGACTACGCCTTCACGCCGCCCGACGCCGGCACCTTCTGGTACCACCCGCATTGCAACACGCTGACCCAGATGGGCCACGGCCTGACGGGCGTGATCGTGGTCGAGAACCCCGGTGATCCGGAATTCGATGCCGAGATTGTCATCAATCTGCGCGACTGGCGCCTCGGCGACGACGGTCAGTTCATCGACCAGTTCCGCCCGCGCGATGCCGCGAGAACCGGCACTTACGGCACAGTGCGCACCGCCAACTGGCTCGATCAGCCGCAATATGACGCGCCGGCCGGAGGGCTGGTGCGGCTCAGGGTCGCCATCACCGACGTCACGCGGATCTATGCCTTTCGCGTCGACGGCGCCGAGGCGACAGTCATGGCGCTCGACGGCAATCCGGTGCCGCGGCGTTTTTCTCCCGAAGCCCTGCTGCTTGGACCCGGCCAGCGCATGGAGCTGGCCATCCGCATGCCCGACGACGAGGGCGCGATCGTCAGCCTGCGGGACGTCAGGGGCACCAAGCCCAAAGTGCTCGCGACCCTTCGCGCGACGGGAAGCTCGCTCAAGCGCGCCATTCGTGATGTTGCACCCCTGGAGGTCAATCCGGTGGCGGAAGTGGACCTCACCAGTGCCAAGCATATTTCCCTGGCGCTCAGCGCCACGGCGGAAAACGTCCCGAGTGACGGCATCTGTGGTTCGCTTGGCTACAGCTTCTGGGCGATCAACAAGGTGCCGTGGTCAGGCGATACGCCGGATCCAACCGCGCCGCTGGCCGAACTGAAGCTCGGCCGGAGCTATGTTATCGACATGGAAAACCTGACGCCGCAATCCCATCCGATGCATCTGCACGGCATGAGCTTCAAGGTGTTGTCGTCCTCGACGCGCCAGGTTGAGCCGATGATTTCGGATACCTATCTCATCCAGCCCAACGAGAAGGTGAGCCTGGGCCTCGTCGCCGACAATCTCGGCGACTGGCTTCTCCACTGCCACGTCATCGAGCACCAGAAATCGGGAATGACGAGCTATCTCAGGGTGGTCTGAAGCCGCGCCGGACGGTTTCGTTGGCAAAAGGGGGCGTTTCCCTGCTATTGCCGCCTCCAACTCAAGAACCATGGGACATTCCCGCATGACCAATGTCGCCCTGACCGGCCTTGCCCGTGATCTCGCCAGGCGCGCCGCCGAGGGCCGCCCGGTGCGCATCGGCGTCATCGGCTCGGGCGAGATGGGCACCGATCTGGTGACGCAAGGCATGCTGATGAAGGGCATTTCGGTTTGCGCCGTTTCGACACGCCGTCCGCACACCGCGCGCGAGGCCATCCGCATCGCCTATGGCGATGAAGCCATGGCGGTCGAGGCCGACAGCGCGTCGAAAGTCACCGCGGCGATCGAGAACGGCAAGATCGCCATCACTTCGAACGAGATGCTGGTCACCAACCCGTTGATCGACGTCGTCATCGACGCCACCGGCAAGCCGGGCGTTGCCGCCGATTTCGACCTGATGGCGATGGAGCATGGCAAGCATCTGGTGATGATGAACGTCGAGGCCGACGTCACCATCGGCTGCTATCTTAAGCAGCAGGCCGACCGGCTTGGCGTCGTCTATTCGGTGGGTGCGGGCGATGAGCCGTCGAGTTGCATGGAACTGATCGAGTTTGCGTCGGCGCTTGGGCTAACCATCGTCTCGGCCGGCAAGGGCAAGAACAACCCACTCAACCACGACGCCGTGCCGGACGACTATCGCGAGGAAGCGGTCCGCCGCAACATGAACCCGCGCATGCTGGTCGAGTTCGTGGACGGTTCCAAGACCATGGTCGAAATGTGCGCCATCGCCAATGCAACCGGGCTGGCGCCCGATGTGCCCGGCATGCACGGCCCAAAGGCCGACCGCGACGATCTCGCCAAGGTGCTCATCCCGCGCGAGGATGGCGGCCTGCTCACGAAGAAAGGCGTCGTCGACTACACGGTCGGCAAGGGCGTCGCGCCCGGCGTCTTCGTCATCGTCGAGGCGACGCATCCGCGCATCATCGAGCGCATGGACGATCTGCATATCGGCCACGGCCCCTATTACAGCCTGTTCAGGCCGTATCATCTGACTTCGCTGGAAGTGCCGCTGACCGCCGCCCGCATCGTGCTTTTCGGCAAGCCCGACATGGTGCCGCTGCCAAGGCCGGTGGCCGAAGTGTGCGCCGTCTCCAAGCGCGACCTTGCCGCCGGCGAGACCTTCGATGCGATCGGCGAGACCTGCTACCGCTCCTGGACCATGACCGTCGGCGAGGCCCGTGCGCAGCGCGCCGTGCCGGTCGGCCTGCTCGAGGGCGGCAAGGTGCTGAAGCCGGTCCGGAAAGGCGAATTGCTGACCGGCGACAATGCCATACCCGACCAGACGACGAGGCTGTTCGCCTTGCGCCGGCTGCAGGACGAGATGCTGTACGGGATATGATGACCACGCTGGCGCGGTCATTACAAAAGTCTAGATTGTTGTGACAGGTATCGCCAAGGATCGGTCACATGAACCTTCGGATAAGGGATCCGCGCGCACGCGAACTCGCTCTTGAGCTTGCGGCCAAACGCAACACTTCCATGACTAAAGCGGTTATCGAAGCGCTTGAATCCGAACTGAAATGGGAAAGAGGCCGCGCCACCTTGGCGGAGCGGCTGGCTGTCATCGCCGCCGATCTCAGGGCGAAAGCAGGCGAGGGTGGTCAGGCCGTGAGCAAGGATGAGATCGGCGCCATGTGGGGCGGCGGCCAGAATGACGCCTGACTAGGTGCACACAGGGTTGATCGGTTGGACGGCCTATTGGCAGCCCGGATTTCGTCGTTCGTTTGGATGGATCAGCATAAATATTCGGGATTGGTCGAAGCCTTACCCCCTTCGTCATCCACAGGCGGAGCAGGAGCGAAGCGACGTCGCGGAGACCCGAGGATCCATTCCGTGCCCTTGGCCGAAGGGTGCAGCGGAGCAGAATTCTGCACCGTGGTGACGCGTTTAAAGTCGCGGCATGGCAACTGTGTTCATGCGAAAGCTTTTTTGTCTCGAATGATGGCGTTTAGGACGACGAGAAGCTTCCTTGCGACGGCGA
>NZ_JAMYLA010000082.1:0-18556 GCF_040317725.1 Mesorhizobium sp. M1396
GAAGGCATTCGTCGTCGACAAATATAGCAAGAAGGACACTCTGCGATTGGCCGAGATGCCGGAACCGGAACTCGGGGATAGCGATATCCTGGTCGAGGTCCACGCCGCGGCGGTGAACCTCCTCGATTCCAAGGTCAAAACCGGAGAGTTCAGCCTTATCCTGCCTTATCGCCGGCCCTTCATCCTGGGCCATGACGTGGCTGGGACGGTTGTCCGCGTGGGATCGAAAGTCCGCAAGTTCAGACCCGGCGACGATGTCTATGCGCGGCCGCGCGATGGCCGGATCGGGACATTCGCCGAGTTCATCGCCATGGATGAAGCCGACGTGGCCTTGAAGCCCAAAAACCTCAGCATGGAAGAGGCGGCCTCGATCCCGCTGGTCGGTCTGACCGCCTGGCAGGCGCTCGTCGGAAGGGCAAACCTGAAGAAAGGCCAGAAGGTCTTCATTCAGGCTGGCTCCGGCGGCGTGGGGACATTCGCCATCCAATTGGCAAAGCACCTCGGCGCGACGGTTGCGACCACCGCCAGTGCGGCAAGTGTCGATCTGGTCAAGGGGCTCGGCGCCGATGTCGTCGTCGACTACAGGAAAGATGACTTCGAGAAAGTCCTGTCGGGCTACGACGTGGTCTTGAACAGCCAGGACGCCAAAACGCTTGAAAAGTCCCTGAATGTGGTGAAACCGGGTGGCAAGCTCATCTCCATCTCCGGTCCGCCGGATCCCGACTTTGCCCGGGAAAAGGGACTGAACCCCGTGCTGAGGCTGATACTACGCTTGTTGAGCCGCGGTATCCGGACCAAAGCCAAACGCCGGGGCGTGGGGTTTTCATTCCTTTTCATGTGGGCGCAGGGTGATCAACTGGGCAAGATCACGTCGCTCATCGAATCCGGAGCAATCCGCCCGGTTGTCGATCGCATCTTTCCGTTCGAAGCGACCAATGAGGCTCTGGCCTATGTCGAGACAGGACGCGCCAAGGGCAAGGTGGTCATCAAGGTCAGATAGCAACTCAGCTGCGAAAGAGCGTCAGCCGCGCCGGGCCGCGTCGATCGCCGCGACGTCTATCTTCTTCATGTCCATCATAGCATCGAACGCACGCTTGGCTTCCCCGCCGCCGGCCGCCATCGCCTCGGTCAGTGTGCGCGGGGTGATTTGCCAGGACACGCCCCATTTGTCCTTGCACCAGCCGCACGCGCTTTCCTGGCCGCCATTGCCGACAATGGCATTCCAGTAGCGGTCGGTTTCCTGCTGATCGTCGGTGGCGATCTGGAACGAGAAGGCCTCGCTCTGTTTGAACGCCGAGCCGCCGTTCAATCCGATGCAGGGAATGCCGGCGACGGTGAATTCGACCGTCAACACATCGCCCTCCTTGCCGGATGGATAGTCGCTCGGCGCACGGTGAACGGCGCCTACCTTGGTGTCTGGAAAGGTCTCTGCGTAGAAGCGAGCCGCGGCCTCGGCGTCCTTGTCGAACCAGAGGCAAATCGTGTTCTTCGGCGTCTTTGGCATTGCGTGTTCCTTTCGATCCGAAGCCGGGTTTCCGTCGGGTCCCACCCACGCTCTTGTGACATAGGTCGCCGACCGTCTCTCGCCACCCTGGCGGAAGCAAGCCGCCAAGCGCTGCCGACCGCTTCGCGTCATAGTCCTCAGTGGGTCGCCTTTTTTCCTCGTCAGGCAGAAATCAGCCCAGAAGATTGCGTGCCGTGCGCATGAAGATCCTTGAGCCGATCGGGATCAGGTCGTCGGGAAAATCATAGTCCGGATTGTGCAACGCGGGGTGCCGCTCGCCCGCACCGAGGAAGAACATCGCCGACGAAGCGCTGTGGCCGAACAGGCCGAAATCTTCCGAGGCGCGCATCGGCAAGGCTTCTTCGCCATGCACGACGCCCTCTTCGTTGAGCGCGCGTTGCAGGTGCTCCACCGCATCCGGTGCGTTGACGCTGGCGACAAATATCTCGTGATAGTCCCACCGGGCGGAAAGACCATGCTGGCCTGCGATCTTGGTGACCAGCGCCTCGGCGGCGGCGCACAGGTCCGCCATGCGCTCGTCGCGTCGGGTCCGCAGCGTCGCCCACACCTCGGCATGACCAGGCGCGATGCCGAACACGGCTTCGCCCATCGCGGCGTGGGTGACGGTGACCATTGAGAAGTCGTCATCGGCGAAGGTTCCGCGCCCGAGCGCGGGCAGGGCCGGCATCAGTTGGCTGATCGCCAGCATCGGCGAGACGCCGGTCTCCGGCATCGACGAATGCGCGGTCTTGCCCTCCAGCACGATGCGCATGCCGCGTGAGGCGCAGTTGACCACGCCGGTTTTGAGCCGCACCTCGCCGAACGGCACGCCGGGCAGATTGTGGAGCGAGAAAGCGAAATCCGGCGCGATCTCGCCGAAGCGGGGATCGGCGACGACGCCGGCTGCGCCATTGCCGGTTTCTTCCGCCGGCTGGAACATCAGCACGACGCGGCCGCTTGCAGGCCTCTCGCGCCCCAGCTGGCGGCCGAGGGACGCCAGGATCGCCGTGTGTCCGTCATGGCCGCACATATGCGACTTGCCCGGCACGCGCGACGAATGGGGCACGCCTGAAAGCTCCTCGATCGGCAAGGCATCGAGTTCCGAACGGAACAGCACCGTCGGCCCCGCTCTGCCGCTGTCGTATATGGCCGCGACGCCGTGGCCGCCCAATCCGGTCAGCACCTTGTCCGGTCCCGTATCGGCGAGGAAGTCGACGACCTCTTTTGCCGTCTTCTGTTCTTCGTTCGAGATTTCCGGATGCTGGTGCAACTGGCGCCGCCACGCGGTCAATTCGACGATGTCTCGATTGGTCAGGGTCATGCTTTTTAGCCTCCGCTGCATTCTGACACGCCCGGACGCGGCGTGTCAGAATGCGATGACGAGTATCGACAAATGGCCGCGTCTGCCACACTCCAATCCTCAGGCTTTAGCGGGCCAGAAAATGCGGCACGTCCCGCGAATGGTCTTAGCGCACCCGGCTGGGGCACAGGGCTTTGAACTGGTCCAGCGTATAGTCGTATCCGGAAGCTCCCGAGCCATCCAGCACCACGTTTTCGTCGGTGTCCGATATCAGGTAATCCGTCGTCGCGCCTGCGTCGGGATTGCGGCCCTGGAAGAACATGTTCGCGCCGTAGAAGGTGGTGAATTTGCCGGTCCTGCAATTGGCTGATATCTCAAGATGCAAGGGCGTCTGCAACTCCTTGGCAATGCACTCCTCGGTCACCTTGCCAACATAGTCGCGGCAGAAGGCGGTCGCATTCCGCCTTGTGTGCTTGGCCACGATCCTAGCATCGGAGGACCCGATGCCGGATGTCTTGACGATGGTGACCTCCATTCCCGCCCTGGAACCGTAGTAGAGAGTTCTGGCCTCCGCCGATGTGGCCAGGATCAAAGCGGACAGCACGAGCAGCAAACGTCGCATGAAAGACCTCCCTTTGCCCGGGAAGGATTCCCGCGCACCATCGTTCGGTCAACCTCAATACGCGGTCGCCGCTGGCGCCGCGCTCCAGCCTATTGATTGATCTCGGGTTCGACGAGCCTTGCCAGGTTTCTGAGCGACTCCTGCCAACCGAGATAGCAGGCTTCGACCGGAATGACGTCCGGAATGCCGGCCTGGGTGATGTCAACCTCAGTGCCGACCGACACCTTTTTCAAGACGACGGTCACCTGGATCTCGCCGGGCAGATTGGGGTCGTCGAACCTGTCGGTGTAGAGCAGGCGTTCGCCCGGAACGAGTTCGAGATACTCGCCGCCGAAGGAATGACTGTCGCCGGTGGTGAAGTTGCGGAAGGACATCTTGAACGTGCCGCCGACCTTTGCCTCGAGGTGATGGACCGTGCAGGTGAAGCCGTTCGGCGGAAGCCACTTCGCCAGCGCGTCCGCTTCAACGAATGCGCGATAGACTTTCTCCGGGCTGGTCGTCAGAACGCGATGCAAACGTACGGTGCCGGGCATATGCTGGATCCTTTCATGGTTGTTTGTTCAGTGCCCAAAGGACGAACGAGGCGTGGCCAGTCCGACATAGGCTCTCGAATTTTTTAAGGCGCCTGGCCGCTGCCTGTCCGGCTGGCGCCCGCATGGCGTGCTCTGTTCAACCTCGTGCCCCGGCCAATGGTCGGCTATTCGATCTAATTTCTTTGCAAGCCGTTAAGGCGGCCATGCTGTTAATCAGTAGTTGCTAATGAATCCATCGACCTGGGATACGCCATGACCAAGAATCTCGGCAACGCACGTTATATGCCGCCAAAGGACGCCAAGGTCTCCGTGTTCAGCAAGGCCGCACCAGCTCTGTTCCCGTTGGTCGTGGCGGCACTGGGCTACATGATCGGCAAGCAGTTCTTCGGCCTCTAGGCTCGAAAATCAGTCTCCTGTGAAAGGGTAGATCAGGCGCCGATCTCGGTAACCGCCTCTGCCCTGGCCTCCGCGGAGCCGATACGCTCAAAAACGCCTCGGCGGACTGACCATCACAACCTGCGGGCCGTCATTTGCGTTGCAGCCGGCTGTCGCCAGCGTCAAACATGGACGTCGCCGAAGGAAAGTTCGCCGTCGTCGCCGGCCGCGAAGAAGGCAATGGCGAACAGCCCGACATAGAATGCCGCAACAATTGCCACGATCGCCACACCGGGAATCGGGCCAAGGGCAGCGCTGTCGACGGCCTCGCGAAGCGAGCCGACAAAGCCGGTCCTGACTCCTACGGCCTGAAGGCTGGGGGTCGATATCTTCACCACCCAGGCCAGCAGCAGGATCAGGAAGAGATAGAGGTAATTTCGCCGCAGGCGGCGCGCCAGCGCGACACGTTGCGACAGCAGGAATTTCGGCGCGCGCAGACCTTCGCCGACGATGAGCAGCCAATCCGAGGCGAAGTCGGGTTGGGGGGAGAAGATCTGTGCGAAATAGTGGCGCTCGAACTGACGCACGCGAGCCCGGTAGAAATCGAAGAACCGATAGCGGCGCGCCTCGATCCACAGCAGCAGCAGGATCAGCAGCATGGCGAAAAGCAGCACGCCGTGATGGGCGCTGGCCGTCGACAGCGACACCGACAGCATGGCGGCGACAACGGTGATCGCCCAATTGCTCGTGCGGTCGAGGCGGTCGCGCCAGCCGGCCATGCGCGCAATCTCCGCGCGGTGGAAATGCGACATTACGGTGACCAGTTCACTTGGCGAAAGCGATCTGCCGATGGGCGTTGCCGGCGCATCGTTCATGGCGCCCTCCAACCAGATAAAACGCCTCGCACGTGATCTCGTTCCGCGGCGTCCGGAATGGCCGAGGGATTTCGCACCGGCCGGCGGGCTTCCGCCACCGCGGTCAACGATCACATTGCATTGCCGGGTCTTGACCCCACCGCGACGAACCCCAAATCGATCATACCGGTGCCGACGCGGGTGCCGGCTTCATGGCGGCGCCGCGTTGGCCGATGGCGTTGTGACCATCGAACTCGGGCACCAGGTGCCGGAGGCGATGAAGGCGCGCGAGACCGGTCCGGGGCGCTTCCCAGGTGGAGCGGATCGGACCAGAAGGGAGCGAAAACAGAAAGCGCAAATGGGGTCTGGGTCAGACGGCGCATTGTCCCCGGAGCATGGCAGCAAGAGCATGTAAACGAACCAAAACCAGGATCAAGAAAGGAACAAATGCAATGACCATTCGTGATCTAATGCCATGGAGCCGCGACACCAACCAGGCTCCGACCCTCTTTCGCGACCGCGACCAGGACCCGTTCATGAGCCTGCATCGCGAGATGAACCGCCTTGTCGACGACATGTTTCGCGGCTTCGGTTCACGGCTTCCGTCCATGTTCTCTTCGGCCGGCGGTAGCTGGCCCAGCGTGGAAATCTCCGAAACGGACAAGGAGATCCGTGTGACGGCCGAAATACCCGGCATGGAGGATAAGGACATCGAGGTGTTGCTCGATGACGGCGTCCTGACGTTGCGCGGTGAAAAACACGCCGAAACCGACGACAAGGAGCGTCAGTTCTCCGAGCGGTTCTACGGCCGTTTCGAACGTCGCATTCCGATCGGCTTCGAAGTCGAAGAGGGCAAGGTCGCGGCCGATTTCCGCAACGGCGTGCTGTTCGTCACCTTGCCGAAGTCCGAAAAGGCGCAGAGCAGGACAAAGCGCATCCCCATCGGCGGCAAGAGCACCAAACACTAGAACAGATCAGCCGGGCGAGCACGTCGCGCACGCCCGGCATCAGTCACCGGATTTCGCGCCGGTCACATGGACCTTGAGAATCCCGCTGCCTTGGGCAACATGGCGGTGATGGGCGGGGCGCGAAAATGAACAAGCCGATTTCTGCCGTTTCGCCGCGCAAGGCGCCGATGGCGCTGAGCGAGGAACTCGTCGCCCGCACGATGCGCGCCGTCGAGGATGCCGGGCCGACACCGGGCATGGTTCACATGACCGACGCCGACTATGCGCGTATCCGCGACGAGGTGCTGGCATCGGCCCCAGCGGGGCCGGCAAAACTGTTTGCCTATGGCTCGCTGCTGTGGAAACCGGTCGGCGAGGTGAGGGGCGGCGAACGGGCGGTGGCGACGGGGTGGCATCGGTCCTTCTGTTTCACAGTCAAGCGCTTTCGCGGCACGGTCGAGCAGCCCGGCCTGATGATGGCGCTCGATCGTGGCGGCCAATGCCAGGGCATGGTGTTCGAGATCGCCGAACCTATTGCGGCCAATCTCGAAGTGCTGCTGCGCCGCGAGATGACCGTCCTGCCCGCCGTCAACGTGCCGCGCTGGCTGCAGGTCAGGACAGGCGACGGCCTATGCCGCGCGCTCGGCTTCGTCGTCGATCCCGCCAATCCGCGCTATGCCGGCAAGCTCGACAAGCAAGCGATCGCGGCGACGCTGGCGAGAGCCGTCGGCCATTGGGGTTCGGGCGCGCAATATCTTTTCGAGACCATCCGCCACCTCGACGCGTGCGGCATCCGCGACCGTAATCTTTGGCGGCTTCAGGAGCTGGTGGCCGAGGAGATACGAGGCGTACAGGCCAAGGATGCTTGAGGCCAAAGCATTTTGCGAAGCAATGCAGTGATTTCGGAAGCAGCAGCAGCGAGAATTTTAATGAATTGAAAATAGTTCTGTCCCAACGGTGACTTGAACACCGGCGCAGGGCACGGTGCGGGTGGGCCAACTATGAAATCCTCCACCGGAGAGCATTATCCAGCGCTGGACCACATTCGGGGCTTGGCGGCTTTTCTGGTCTTCACCTGGCATTTCCTTCATGAGTCTCCTCAAGGCCCAGTGCCTTATGGCTTCGTGCCGGCTCTTCCTATTTTCAGCTTTCTGGATGAAGGGCACACCGGCGTCTCACTGTTCATGGCGCTTTCCGGCTATCTGTTCGCCAAGCTGCTTGATGGAAAACAGATCAACTATCTGCCCTTCTTTGCCAACAGGGCACTCAGGCTCCTTCCGCTTCTGCTGGCCGTGATATGCATCGAGGCTTGCCGCAGGTACTGGGCCGGCCAGTCCCTGGAAGAGTACTTCACGGGGGTTGGCAAGGGGGTTCTTCTTCCCACCCTTTCGAATGGCGGCTGGTCGATAACGGTGGAAGCTCACTTCTATCTGCTGCTGCCGTTTTTGCTGATGGCATCCAGGCGGTTTGTGTTCGCGCCCTTGCTGTTCATCGCGGCAGCCATTGTGCTGAGGTCGGTCTTGTATGTGCAAATCGGCGAGATGCAATCGGCAGCATCCTTGACCATCATAGGACATGTGGATCAGTTTCTTGCCGGGATACTTGCCTTCCACCTGCGTGCCCACGCGAAGAACCGGCACTGGTTGGCGTTGGCCGTTCTCATAGCATTTTCGGGGTTCTTCTGGTGGTTCGATGCCGCCGGCGGATTTTACCAACTGGGACGTTATCCATCGCCCCATTGGATATGGATCATCCTGCCAACCTTGGAAGCGGCAGCATATTCATTCGGTATCGCCTACTACGACACAAGCTTTTCGAGAAAGCGAACAGGCCTGCCGTTCAAGATCCTGGAGAAGGCGGGGGCCTACAGCTATTCGATCTATCTTCTGCACCTGTTCTTCATCATGCAGTTGGCCGCGTTCATAGACGCGAATGTCATGAGCATCAGCAATTTCTACGTTGCATGCCTCTGGTCAGCACTCTGCTTCCTGGCGACGATTCCGATCGGCTATCTCAGCTACACATGCATCGAAGCGCCATTCCTGCGCCTTCGCCTACGCTATGTGGATGACAAGCCAGAAACCGCTGAACCAATCGTGTCTGGGATTCGATCGGTTGTCGCCATCGCCGATACACCAAACATTGTTCACCCGTCCCTGAGCCAAACCAGCATTTCGCCAGGCTCGCGGTTGTCCCAGGCGAAATAGGGAATGGCGGTCAGGCGCGTCTCTGTCGTGGCCGGCGGTTCGGGCCTGTAGAGCTCGCTTTGCCATCCGTCTGTGGCATCGGCTTGCGCGATAGCCGACAGCGTCACCACGCCGCCGAGAAGCTCCGGCCGATCCCGCGCTTCGAGGCTGGCCGTCCTCGGCAGCGTCAGCCGATGCAGTTGGCTGTCATTGTCGGTCGCCTCGACGCAGTAGATCAGCGGACCGCGCGATAGCGCGACGCCGCCGGCATCCTGGCGCACCCGCGGGTTGGCGTAGAGCCGCTCGATCGGCATTTCGAGATCGAGCCGCACCTGGTCGCCCTTTTTCCATGTCCGCCGGATCGCGGCGTAGCCGTCGCTGGTGACATCCGCCAGCTTGACCGCCTCACCATTGACCTTGAGCGCGGCGTCGGTGCTCCACGCCGGGATGCGCAAATGCAGCGTGAACTCAAGCGGCGACCGCGGCTCGAGCGTGAACTCGACGGCGCCGTCCCAGGGATAGCGGCTTGCCTGCGTCAGGCTCACCGGTGTGCCTGATATGTCGAAGCGGGCGGTCGAGTCGCCATAGAGATGGACGGCCAGCGCGTCGTCGGCCAGGCTGTAGAAATAGCTGCCGATCGAGGCGACCATGCGCCCGATATTGGGCGGACAGCATGGGCAGCGGTGCCATTTCCAGCGATTGTGGGCGCCTCGGCTTTCGAGCGGGTTCTCGTAGAAGAACAGCGAGCCGTCAAGCGACAGGCCCGAGATCGAGCCATTGTAGAGGGCGCGTTCCATCATGTCGGCGTAACGGGCGTTCGGCCCCATGCCGAGCATGCGGCTGGCCCAGAACACCAGTCCGACCGCAGCACAGGTCTCGGCATAGGCGCTTTCGTTGGGCAGGTCGTAGTCGCTGGTGAAACCTTCATTGTGAGCCGACGGCCCGAGCCCGCCGGTGATGTAGAGGCTCTTGGTGGTGAGATCGTCCCACAGACGGTCGAGTGCCACGCGCAAGCTGTCGTCCCCATATTCGGTAGCGATGTCGGCCATGCCCGAATAGAGGTACATCGCCCTGACCGCGTGGCCGACGACCTTGTCTTGCTCGCGCACTGGAATGTGCGACTGGCTGTATTCATAGGTCTTGAAATGATAGGCCTTCGGGTCGGCGCCACGGGCGCGCGCCTCCTCGTCGAAATAATGCGGCTGCTGGCCACGCTGGTCGATGAAGTATTTGGCGAGGTCCATGTATTTCCGCTCGCCGGTCACCCGCGCCAGCTTGACCAGCGCCAGCTCGATCTCCTCGTGGCCGCAATAGCCCTTCTTCTTGCCGGGCTCGGGGCCAAGCACCGATGCGATATGGTCGGCATAGCGGCACATGATGTCGAGCAGCTTGCGTTTTCCCGTCGCCTGGTAATAGGCGACCGCGCCCTCGATCAGATGGCCGGCGCAATAGAGCTCATGGCAGTCGCGCAGATTGGTCCAGCGCTTGCCCGGCTGGATGCGCTGGTACCAGCTGGAGAGATAGCCGTCCTCTTGCTGCAGCTTGCCGTACATGTCGATGACGGCATCGATCTTCTTCTCCAGTTCGGGGTTCTTGCGCCGGTAGAGCGAATAGGCCGCGGTCTCGATCGTCTTGCCGAGATCGGAATCCCAGAACATCTGCGTGGTCACGGTCGATCCCGTGAATTCCGCGCCCTGGCGGTCGGCCTCGTCGGGCGAGGGCGAGTGGAAAGGAATGACGACGCCTGGCGAGGGCCGGTCCGGGTCGATCTGCTCCAGCATCCGGGCCTCGACGCAGCGGTCGTAGAGGATATCGGCGGTGCGCGTGGCCACCGCGTCGGCGCGGTCGCCCCAGAAGCCGTGCACGTCGACCTGCGGCACCGGCAGCGGGCGGAAGGCGAGCTTTGGTTTCCCGGTTTTTGCGGATGGCGATGCGGTCATGAACTTACTCCATTCGGTCGGTCTATTTCACGGCCCCGGCCATCAGGCCGCGGATGTAGAAGCGCTGCAGGACCAGGAACAGGATGAGGCAGGGCACCATCATCACGGTGACGCCCGCCTGCACCGCACCCCAGTCGATGGCGCCGAAGCGGCCCGACTGCAGTGCCGTCATCATCACCGGCAGCGTGAACTTGGACTGGTCGGTCATCAGCACCAGTGCTGCGAGGAATTCGTTCCAGGCGCCGAGGAAGGCAAACAGCGCGATGGTGACGACGCCCGGCCAAACCAGCGGCAGCATCACCTTCAAAAGCATGGTGACATTGCCGGCGCCGTCCATGCGGGCGGCTTCCTCGATCTCGCGCGGCACGGCGTCGAAGGCGTTGCGCATCATGAAGATCGAGAACGGCAGCTGCAGCGTCACATAGACGCCGACCAAGCCGGTCAGTGTGTTGTGCAGGCCAAGCTTGGTGAGCACCAGGAAGATCGGCGTCAGGATCGACTGGAACGGGATCATGATCGTCGACAGGATGAGGATGAAGAACAGGTCCTTGAACGGAAAGCGAAACCGCGAAAAACCGTAGCCGGCCAGCACGCTGACGGCGACCGACAGCAGCACCGTCATAACCGAGACATAGATGCTGTTTTGCGCCGAGACCCACAGCCCGTCGCCGAAGCTGTTGAGCGTGGCATAATTCTCCAGCGAGAAGCCTGACGTCGGCCAGGGCGGCAGCGGCGGCAGACGCGCTTCGGCCGCCGGCTTGAACGCCGACAGCACCGCCCAGACGATCGGCGCCGCAAACAGCGCCGAGGCGATGATGCCGGTCGAATGCTCGCCGATGCGGGCCAGGAGCCGGCGGTTGCGGGAAGCGGCCTGCGCCATCAGTCGAGCCCCTCCGGCTTGCGCAGCAGCCACAGCTGGACCAGGCTAAGCGCCACAAGGACGACAAGCAGCACCATCGAGAGCGCGGCACCATAGCCGAGCTTGAACGAGACGAAAGACTGGTTGAAGATCCAGTAGACCGCCGTCAGCGTCTGGTTGCGCGGGCCGCCGCGCAGGATGATGTAGAACTGGTCGAAGGCGAGGATCGAGCCGGCGACAGACAGGATCAGCGCAAGCGCCAGCGTGCGGCGCATCAGCGGCAAAGTGATCGCCCGGAACCTGGCGAACGGCCCGGCGCCGTCGATGACGGCCGCCTCCTGCAGGTCCTGCGGGATCGATTGCAGGCCGGCCATCAGGATGATCATGGTGAAGCCGGCAACCTTCCAGACGACCATGGCGATGATCGACCAGAAGGCCGGCTGGAAGGTGGCCAGCAGGTTGAATTTCTTGTCGATCAGGCCGAGATCGTAGGCAGCGGGGCTGAACAGGCCGGAATCGACATTCAAGAGCCATGACCAAAGCAGGCTGGCCGAGGCGAAACCGACAACCGCCGGCATGAAGAACATGGTCCGGTAGAGATTGGTCAGCGGCCGCGGCCGTTCGACGAACAGCGCCAGCGGAAACGCCACCACGAAGATCGCGATGGTGACGATCACGGTGTAGTAGGCGGTGAAGCGCAGCGCATTCCAGAACCTTGTGTCGCGCAGAATGGCGACATAGTTGCCGAGGCCGATAAAGCTGTGCTCGCCCATCAAGGGCCAGTTGTGCAGTGACATCCATGCCGTCATGCCGAGCGGGATGAGAAAGAAGACGACGACCAGCGCGACAGCCGGCGCGACATAGAGCAGGCCGATCCACTGCCGGCGGCCGGCGAGTTTGCGGGCGCGGGGCGGGGCGGTGGTTGCTGCGGTGATGACGGTCATGGCTGCTCATCCGTTGGCACTGCGTCCCCCTCCCCCTCGAGGGGAGGGTCCGGCCGAAGGCCGGGGTGGGGTCTTCTGCGAAGCGCGCCGACATCAAGAAAAACGTCGAGCACTTCCGAGGCGACCCCACCCAGACCTACGGTCCGACCTCCCCTCAAGGGGGAGGTGGGGCGGCCACCCGCCCAGGGAGACAGGCGGGCGGCCGGCAGGCGCCGCTTATTTCTGCGGCGCCTGGTCGATGATCGACTGCATCGTCTCCTGCGCATTGGCGATCGCGCCGTCGACATCGTCGCCGAAGAAGACCTCGTTGATCATCTGCGTCCACGGCCCGTTGGCGGAGTTGATCAGGTCGTTGAACACCACCGAATAGGGCGTGCGGCCCTTGGCCATGGCCTCGGCGGCGATCTGGTAGCGCGGATCGAGATCCTTCAGCGCATCCTTGGCGATGTCGCCGCGCACCGGCAGGCTGCCGTATTTGGCGAGGATCGTCTGGCCCTCGAGCGAGTAGGCGAAATCGAGGAACTCCTTCACCACGGGCAGTTTCGTTGTGCCCTTGGTGACGACGAAATTGTCGCCGCCGGCAAAGGACGACCAGCCGCTATCCTTGCCCGGCAGGAAGGTGACGCCGTAGTCGATATCGGGATACTGGGTGTTGAGCGCGCCGATGGCGAAGGCGCCGGACGGCGAGATGCCGATATTGCCGGCGGCGAAGGCGGCAAAGAAGTTGGCGCCGGTATCGGTCTGCGCGCCTGCCGGCACCAGGTCCTTCTTGACCATCGAGCGGTAGAGATCGATGGCGCCGCGCAATTGCGGGCTGTCCAGCGTCGCCTTCGAGCCGTCCTCCGAGAGGATGTCGCCGCCCGACGCCCAGATCAGCGGCGTGAAGGTGAAGATGTTGCAGCCGCCGCAATTGCCCGAGAAGTAGAAGCCCTTGATGTTGCCGCCGAGCGCGTTGACCTTCTCTGCGTCGGCCGCGATCTCGGCCCAGTTGGCCGGGCCTTTTTCAGGGTCGAGGCCGGCCTGCTTGAACAGTTTCTTGTTCCAGATCAGCACCGAGGCGTCGGCCGAGAAGGGCAGGCCGTAAATGTGATCCTTATAGGTGCCGGTCTTCACATGCGCCGGCGACAGGCTGGCGAAATAGGGCAGGGACTTGGCCCAGTCGGTAATGTCCTCCAGCTGGCCGGCAGCGGCGAAGGACGGCGTGTAGATCAGGTCGAGCGACAGCGCGTCGGGCGCCGTGCCGCCGGCGGCCGCGGCACCGTATTTCGGGATGATCTCGGCATTGGGGATGATGTCCAGCTTGACCTGGTTGGTGTGCGCCTTGTTGTAGGCGTCGACGATCCTCGGCATGAAATTCGAGCCGTCGGCGCGCACCCAGATGTTGGCCGTCTCGGCGGCGGGACCGCTACCCAGAACGGCAGCGGCCAGGGCCAGTTTGGCAATCAGGTTCCTCATGTTCTCCTCCTCCAGGTTTGGCCGCGCTCCGCGGCTTGGCGCCGATCGCGGCGCTTGGTTTTCAGCCATCCAGCGGATGGCCGCATGACTGCCGCACCACCAGCCGGCACGGCAGTTTTCGAATGCCCGGCGCGGCGGGCTTGCCGCCGACCAGCGAAAGCAGGGTCAGCCCGGCCTCGCGCCCGAGCGCGACCAGGTTCATGTCGATGGAGGTCAGCGGCGGGCGCGTCGCCTCGGCCACGATCTCCCAATTGTCGAAACCGATCACGCCGACATCGCCCGGAACGTTCAGGCCTCGCTCGCGCAAGGCATCGATGACGCCGCGCGCGATCTGGTCGTTGCCGCAGAAGACGGCGTCCGGCCTCTCGCTCTTGCCGTCGAACAGGTGCGCCACCGCCTGATGACCCCAGGCTTCCGACCAGGAACCGAGCAGCGGCTCGGTGACCGGCAGGCCGTTTTCGACGAGCACGTCGCGGTAAGCCTGCGCCCTGGCGTGCACCACGGCAAAGCTCGCCGGCCCGGTGACATGGGCGATGCGCTTCCAGCCCAACCGGCACAGATGCTCGACCGCCAGCCGGGCGCCGTCGGCGTCGTCGGAAACAAAGGCGATGGCGTCGGGATCGGGCTGCGTGAAGGCATAGATCACCGGGACGCGCAGATTGGAGAGGTCGACGGGCAGATGGCGGTCGATGCGCTTGCCGGTGGCGATGATGCCGTCGACGCGCTTGTCGAGCATGGCGTCGACATGCAACTGGCCCAGCCGCGGATCCTCCTCGACATTGCACAGGAACACCGAGACGCCGTTGTCGACCAGCGCGTCCGAAATGCCCGACATCAGCGGCAGCGAGAAGCGGCCATAGGTATCGTTGGTGAGCAGGCCGACGGTGAAGCTGCGCCGCCGGAGCAGGCTCTGCGCCAGGCTGTTGGGCCGGAAGCCGAGACGCCGGGCCGTCTCGCGAATGCGCTCGCGCGTCTCGGCGGTCATCCGTCCCTGGTCGTTGAGCGCCTTCGAGGCGGTGGCGACGCTGACGCCGGCTTCAGCCGCCACGTCACGCAGGGTGACTGGCTTGGAAAAGACCGGAACAGGCAGATCGTCCGATGCCATCGCGCCGAGAATCCTTAAGCTGGGAAAAGGTTTTCTCTTAAGGCCCGAAAAAAGACCCAGCACATGGCCAAGCCCGATCGGAACTGTTTGGAAAAACCTTTTCTCAAGTCAAGGCTAGGCCAGATCGGGAGGTCGTTCAAGGGGAAAAGTGGTTTGGGTCAGGGCAATCGCGTCAGGTTCTGGCATTTGCCCCATCACCCGAACGTTTGCGCCGCCCCTCACCTGCCTGCCGGCATCCTCTCCCCGTATAGTGACGGGGAGAGGGGCGCTCTCATCGACGGTTTCGCCAACCTCCAGCGTTGCAAGAAGGGTACCGAGATTGCGGCAAGCTCCTTCTCCCCGTCACTATACGGGGAGAAGTGCCCGGCAGGGCGATGAGGGGCGGCGCCAACTTCAACGATTGATGGGCTCGTCCAAAATTGTCGGCGGATACGCAGTCCGGTTCCGGCGAAGCAGCCCATCATCAGCGAAGTGTTAATCGCTTGCGCGCCATGGTGGTCTCCCGCCAAGACAGCAGAGCCTCGCCATGTCCGATACGCCCTAAAGTCCGAAAGGCCCGGCGCGGGCCGCGCAGCCCGGCAGGCGCGCGGGGCACGACAGTTCCGACGAACGACACCGCGCCGTCGCCACCATCGCTCGGCTCAAGGCGGAACTCGCCGCGCAGGGGGCATTGATCGCCAAGCAGGAGCTCTCGCTGGCGCACAGCCGCAAAATCTTCGACCGCGCCTCGGTCGCAGCGCGCCTCGGCGTGTGGGAATGCAGCCTGCCCGACGAGCAGCTGGCATGGACCGACGTGGTCTATGACCTGTTCGACCTGCCGCGTGGCTCAGTGCTCGATCGCTCGGAGATCATCAAATGCTACCCGGCGGAGTCGCGCAAGGCGCTGGAGACGATGCGCGGCCGCGCGATCGCCGAGCGCAGCGGTTTCAATCTCGATGCCGAGATCACCACTTTCGCCGGCCGCAGCCGCTGGATCCGCATCACCGCGACCGTCGAGTGCGAGGCGGGCGTTCCCGTGCGCATCTTCGGCATGAAGCAGGACATCACCGAGGAGAAGATCCTGTCGGACCGGATGCGCTATCTCGCCGAATATGACGTCATGACCGGGCTGGCCAACCGCGGCCGCTTCCAGGCGCGGCTGGTGCATGCAGACGAGGGCCGCCCGCTCGGCGCGCTGCTCCTGGTCGATCTCGACGGCTTCAAGGCCGTCAACGATACGTTCGGCCACGTCGTCGGCGACGAGTGCCTGAAGGAGGCGGCGAAGCGGCTTGCCGCCGGCTGCGGCGAGGCCGATCTGGTGGCGCGCGTCGGCGGCGACGAGTTCGCGGTGCTGCTTGGACCGCATCTCGACCGCGGCGCTGTCTCCAGCCTGGCGCGCCGCATCATCGAGGCGATGGGCAAGCCGGTCGCGGCCTGCGGCCAATCGCTCGGGCTCGGCGCCTCGGTCGGCATCGCCTTCATCGAAGCAGGCGCGTCCGGCGATCTGTTCACGCAGGCCGACACCGCGCTCTATGCCGCCAAGGCGGCAGGGCGCAACACGTTCCGCATCTTCAAGGTCGAGGCCGGCGTGAGAGGCCGCAGCGCCGCGGCCTGAGGGCTGGCGGTTGTTGCCGTACAGCTTTGCCGACCGGGCCTGCGCCTCTTCCACCGATGCAGTCGTTGGCGCCTATTTTTCACTTGGCATGCACAGCGCTCGCGAAAAGAGTGCTATGGAAGGGGCGTGAGCATCCTTTGCTCCGCTCTTCCCGACATTCGAGGTCATTTTCGTGCGTGAACCGTCGCTGCTGCCTGTCTTTGGAAAACTTGGCCTCAAGGCTCCTGTCGCCTTCGCGGCGGCGCCGGCCCGGCCGGCGGGTGTCGTGCCGCGCCTGCGGGAGCTTCTGGCCGCGCATGGCGGCATGGTGCTGAAGCTGTCGGTCATTGCCTGGACGGTGCTGATCCTGGGCGCCGTGTTTTTCATGATGCAGGGCTGATCGGGATGGCCAACCGCTACACGCTGCGCATGGAGCTTCCCCAGAGCTGGAGCATCATCGACGTCTTCACCGGCCAGCCTGCCGTTGTCCGGCAAAAGGTGATGGTGGGAATGGGCCCGCGTGAGGCCGAGGACATGGTCATGCAGATGAATGTCCGCGACGTCAAACGCCGCGAGCGGGCCGAGCGCAAGCCCTGATCCGTAGCGGCCATTGCGTCAGGACAGCATTTCGCCGCCGCAAGAAGCCCGCCGCACCTCAAATCGAGGATTCCCGTGAGGCTGATCAGCCGAAATCGGCCGCCGTCAGCACATACATGCTCTTGTGGGTGCGGCCGTAGGCCTTCGATGCCACCTCGCGGATGGTGTTGCTCTCGGTGTCGAATGTGGCGAGGTAGCCGGCTTCATCGGCCGCGGCTCCCGGCCGCATCTTGGCCATGGCGTCGGCGGCGACGGAGAAGGAGATCTGGAACATGCCGTCATGTCCGACGAAACGGATACGCTGGCCGGCCTCGTCATAGCTGCGGCTGCGGTTTGGGAAGGTGAGACTCATGTCTTGGCCTCCGTGGCTTTCTTGGTCACCCGCTTCTTCTTCGGCGTCGGATTGAGGGCCTCGGCGACGCGGTCGGCCTCTTCCTTGGCCAGCCGCAGCTCCCTCAGCCTTGCCGTCTTGATCTCCCGGGCCCTCGCTTCGGACATATATTCGGCGGTTGCCTTGTTTTTCTCCGCTGTCTTTTTCTGCTTGTCGACAAAGCGGGCTTCAGCTTTTTCCATGATCGTCTGATTGCCTTCGGCCATCGAAGAAATCTCCCTTGTACCTGAAATCGTGAAAGTGAACTCGTCCGATAAATAGGCACTCGATCGGCAAAATTCAATCTTTTGAATTATTTGACACTCTGCGGATATCACGAAACCGGCTGCCGAAATAATACTTTTGAATATTTAATTTCGGGTGCGAATAATTTTTGGCACTCCTATCTATCGAGTGCTAATGCGTTTATAGAAAGGGGGCGTGGCCGCCTGTGCCGGCCCCAGAAAGAAAGTTCCCATGAAATTTCGGCCACTCCACGACCGCGTCGTCATTCGTCGCGCCGAAGGCGATATCAAATCCAAAGGCGGTATCATCATCCCCGACAATGCCAAGGAAAAGCCGCAGGAAGGCGAAGTCATCGCCGTTGGACCTGGCGCACGCGATGAAAATGGCGCGCTTGTTCCGCTCGACGTCAAGGCCGGCGACTTCATCCTGTTCGGCAAATGGTCGGGCACCGAGGTCAAGATCGACGGCGAGGACCTTCTGATCATGAAGGAAGCCGACATCATGGGCGTCATCGAGAAGGCCGTCGAGGCCAAGAAGGCCGCCTGACTGGAGCGCCATGCATCCTTCGGGGTGCGCTCCAAGCATTGATCATGGAGGGCAGGGCTCTGCCGTCCTCAACCGAACTGGATAAAAATCATGTCTGCCAAGGAAATCAAATTCTCCACCGATGCGCGCGACCGCATGCTGCGCGGCGTCGAAATCCTCACCAATGCGGTGAAGGTCACGCTCGGCCCCAAGGGGCGCAACGTCATCATCGACAAGGCCTATGGCGCGCCGCGCATCACCAAGGACGGCGTCACGGTTGCCAAGGAAATCGAGCTTGCCGACAAGTTCGAGAACATGGGCGCGCAGATGGTGCGCGAAGTGGCCTCGAAGACCAACGATCTGGCCGGTGACGGCACCACCACCGCCACGGTGCTGGCCGCCTCGATCCTGCGCGAAGGCGCCAAGCTGGTCGCCGCCGGCATGAACCCGATGGACCTCAAGCGCGGCATCGACCAGGCGGTTTCCGCCGTGGTCAAGGAAATCCAGGCGCGCGCCAAGAAGGTCAAGTCGTCGGCCGAGATCGCCCAGGTTGGTACGATCGCCGCCAATGGCGACGCGTCGGTCGGCGCCATGATCGCCAAGGCGATGAACAAGGTCGGC
>NZ_JAMYLA010000083.1:0-18524 GCF_040317725.1 Mesorhizobium sp. M1396
ATGTCCCCCCCCCGCTGAGGCGCTCCCCGGCCATGGCCGGGGAGGTGATCAGCTGGATGGATGGCAGTTTCCGGCCTGGCTTCAAAGCTTGCAGGCCTCGGCGGCCGGTGTGCCGTCCGGCAGGTTGACTTTTTCGTAGCCGTACTTGCCGACGGACGCCATCATTTCGTCTGAGCCCATATAGTCTTTCAACACGGCATTGAATGCGTCGACTGTAGCCTGCTCGCTGAGCGGGAAGGCGATGGCCGCATACTCGCGGGGGGAGGACGAGGTGAACGGGTCGGCTGTCTCGAGACTGTCATTCTTCTCGACAATTTTCTTCGCGTCGAAGAAGTCCGTGCTACCAGCCGCGGCGCGTCCGGTCTTTACAGCCTGTGCGATCTCCGGCCCTCCGGCGACCTGCATAATCTTGTCGTCGGCAAAGCCTAACTTTTGCGCGACCGCGACGCTAGTGTAGCCGGAACCGGTAACGAGGACGAGTCCTTTGTCACGCACATCCTCAAAGGAATGCAGCCCTTCCGGGTTTCCCTTCAGCACGATCAGCGAGTCCCTGGCCCTGGAGATCGGGTCGCTGAACAGCACGTTGCGGCAGCGCTCCGGCTTGATGTACATGCCGCCCGTAATGATGTCGAACCGACCAGCCTGGAGGCCGGGTAGCAGCGAACCCCAGTCGGTTACGACCGACTCGACTTTGGTCGTACCCATCTTCTTCAGAACGTCCAGCGTCATCGCATTGACCAAGCCGAGCGGCTCGTTGTTTGGACCGGGATAGGCGGCCGGAGGTCCGTTAGTGAAGCCAAAGCGGATAGTGTCTCCATTCTTGATCCTCTCGAGTAGCGACTGCGCTGAGGCTGAACCGGCCATCGCGCCGATCGTCATCGCCGCTATGCCCAGTGCAGCCATGCAACTCAGGATTGTATGTCTCAAGAGATTATTCCCGCTACGGTCGCGTTTCGACGTATCCATTAGTAGTTTCTCCTTCCGTCCTTGTTTGGCCGTTCATTCCATATCTAAGATAGGACTTTGTAGTGACCGTTCCCCTTGCCATCCGGGTTTGACCGCGCCTCGATACCGTGAACGTTCCGTCGATACCGGACCGATCAGTGCCCACTTCATAAGCTTAACACCTCAAATGGGCCATTTCCCGCAAATTACCCTATACGATGCAGGAAATCTGCGCTTTCTCCGTGCAGGCGCGCATTTCGTACCCTTTTCTGGTGGGCTCGGAACATTTCATCCTATCGTGATCAACGGGATCGGCCGGACAGCTAGAGCTGTCGTGGGGATCGGCGTGCAAAATTGATGTTACTGCTTTCATCGACGCGATCCTTGTCGGTGCCGTAGAGCTCGCCGGGGCCACGCCTGGCCACCTGACGGGAAAAGGACTTCCTCGCTCGACAGGGATCAGTCCAACAAGCTACAACCGAGCGCATGATATTCCCGGGCACGACCTTGATCGTAGTTCGATGATGATGAAGTTGCGGACGCGGTGCAGTCATTCCCACCCTTCCGCATCGTCCTAGGGCCGACAAAGCTTTATAAGGCGATCCCGAGCACGGCTCGCCAACCCAAACCTAGTTTGGAGAGCGCTCTATCTTCCCGTTTTGGCCCTTATCGCTTCAAACGCCCGGTGTAGAGTCAGCCCAAGTCGGCCTTCGTCCGATGCTTTTTGCTGCGCATCTATACGGTAAGATAGCCACCATCAATTGGCAGGGTTACCCCATTGATGAAGCTCGCCGCCTTCGAGGCCAGGAACACCACCGGCTCAGCAATCTCGTGAGCCTGCCCGAACCGTCGCATAGGGCAATGCCATTGCAGCCACTCATCCGTCTTGCCGTCCCCCTTTCCGCCCATTGCCGTGTCGATATAGCCCGGAGCCACTGCGTTGACGCGTATCGAGTAGGGCGCAAGCTCGCGGCACATGATTTGGGTTAACAACCGAATGCCGCCTTTCGACGCAGTGTAGCCCACGTGAGCGAAACCGCTCGTGAACGCTACCACTGACGAAATATTGATGACAGTTCCGTGCGTCGTCTTTAGGGCTGGCAAGAACGCACGGGCCATGTCGAAGGCGCCTGTCAAATTAACGGCAATGGTTCTGTCCCAGATTTCGGCTGAACCAGGATCGTCCATACGCTCCATTCCTCCGATGCCAGCATTGTTTACGAGAATTGAGAGAGGCCCCGAAGAAGACTCCAGCTGAGCTGCAAACGCCTCAATGGCAGCTCTGTCCGTAACGTCGAGCATGGCAGAGAATGCGACTAGGCCATCATTCCGGATGGACCCCGCCACGCTTTCCGCCCTAGAAGCTTCGACATCGACTACGACGACACGAGCGCCGGCCTCAGCCAAGGCACGAGCGGTTGCCGCTCCAATTCCACCCCCTCCGCCAGTTACAAGAGCAAGAGGATTGCCGTCGAGCTTCATGGTAATCTCATCCAAGTGTGTTGCTTTTGGTCCACCGGCTTGGCTGCCCCACCCAGAAAAGCTAAATGATGTCAAAGGTTCGGGCAATCGTTAGCCGTTGACGGGCGTTTACTGAACCAGCCTCCAGCGCTCTCCGAAGGGAAATGGAGCGGTTCGAACTTCACCTCAATTCTCACCGACGGGCCATGATACGAAGGTCCAAACAGGCCCGCGCGAAAGCGCAAGGAATTGCAGATCTTTCCGAACATCGTTTCGAGCAAAACCTGCTTTGTGGGTTTGCTCCGCTGCGAGGTTTCGGCAGCACTAACCGGGCTCATCCCATTGCGGCGCGTGATAGCCTTCGTTGATGTAGAAGCGCAGATTTTTCGACCGAAGCCGCGCGATCGCTGCCATCTCCTCATTGGAAAGCTCGAAATCGAACACATCGATGTTTTCCGCCAGCCACTCCTTGCGCTCGGCTCTAGGAATGGCGACCACAGCTTCCTGCTGCATGTGCCAGCGAAGCACGACCTGCACAGGACTCTTGCCGTGCCGCTTGGCGGCCTCCCTGATCACCGCCTCCTCGAGCAGCGCTCCGCCTCGGCCGAGCGGGCCATAGGCGACCATCGCCATGCCGACCGCGCGGCAGGCGGCATGAACTTTGATCTGGTCGAGATAGGGATGATACTCGACCTGATTGGCCACAAGCGGGGCATCCGATAGGCGTACAGCTTCCGCAAGTATCCTGGTGGGGAAATTCGACACGCCGATGTGCCGCGCCATGCCGAAATTTCGAACCGCGTTCAGCGCCTTGATGGATCCCGCCAGCGGAATTTCCGGGTTCGGCCAGTGGATCAGCAGCAGGTCGACCGCGTCTAGGCCAAGCCGCTTAAGGCTCTCCTCGGCCGATCGCTCCAGGTCTCCCGGAGCGATATCGGTATACCAGACTTTGGTGGTGACGAAGACCTCGTCGCGCGGTACGCCGGAAAAACGCAGTCCCTCGCCTACCGCGCGCTCGTTGTCATAGGTCGATGCGGTATCGACATGGCGGTAGCCGAGCGAAAGCGCATCTGCAACCAACTCCGAGCACACTTCGTCCTTAAGCGTCCAAGTCCCAAGGCCGATTACCGGGATTGCCGCGCCGTTCACCATGACATTATGCATAAGACGTCCTCATTGCTTCCCCGCCGCCGGGTATTCGTGCAATCATAGCCGACGCGCCACAACTGCGCCGGTCCCCCAGTCTACTCAACTATGCCTCCTAAACCCGAGCGGATACACTCGCGGAAGTTCAAGCTCATGCCAATCGATTCGGATCCGAGATGACCTCCCGCAAGCCCTGCAGGAATTTGCTCGCTTCGGCTCCATCGGCTGCGCGATGGTCAATTGACAGCGTGCAAGTCAGCATCGTTGCAACGCGCGTGTTGCCGAGGCGATCCGCCACGACTCGGGGCCCGGCGCGTCCTACGGCCAAAATGGCGCATTGTGGTGGGTTTATGATGGCATCGAACTGTTCGATCCCATACCCGCCAAGATTAGATATGCTGAACGAACCGCCAGATATCTCACTGAGCTTGAGGGCGTTGCGACCAGCTCGCTCCGCGAAATCCTTTACTTCCGCGGATATCTCCATGACCGACTTGGCTTCGGCACCGCGTACCACTGGAGTTGCTAGACCACCCTCGACGGCGATTACTACCGAAATGTCTGCGCTGTGAAATCGTCGGATCGCACTGTCCGTCATCTGGCAGTTAATGGCCGGGTTGTTGACCAAAGACACCGCAACCGCCTTGATGAGACAATCGTTTACCGATATTCTTTTCGTCGGATCAACTTCGTTGCTCGCTGCCCGCCAACGCATGAGGGCATCAACTTCGATGCAAGCTCCAAGCCGGAAGTGCGGAATTGTCTGCTTTGCCAGCGTCATGCGGGCGGCTATGGCTTTCCGCAACGGAGTCAGTGCTACGTCGGTAAACGAACTGGACATCAGCTTGTGATCGTTCCAATGACTGCATTTATCTCTACGGTTTGGCCTTCTGCCGCGACGATCGTGGCCAGTACGCCGCTTGCTGGTGACTCCACTTCCATAGTGGCCTTAGCTGTCTCGGCCTCTACAATGGTTTCGCCCTCGCTGACGTTGTCTCCAATACCTTTTAACCAGCGGACTATTGTAGCTTCCTCGATACCCATTCCACTTGAGGGTAGAACAATGTCGGTTATCATTTTGTTGAGCCCTCTATTAGCAACAGTATGGGACGTTAAAGCAGCCGCCGTACGGCAGCCATGATATGGTCCTTCGTCGGGTAAAAGTCTTTCTCGAGGGCGGGACTGAAGGGCACGTGAATGTCGGGAGCACTCAGGCGCAGGATCGGTCGCTTCAACAGATCGAAAGCTTCTTCCACCATGACCGCTGCGATTTCACTTCCGACGTTACAGACGGGGTGCGCGTTCTCAACGATCACTAGCCGTCGGGTCTTCGCTACCGATGTTTTGAACGCCTCATGGTCGAGCGGCTTCAACGTACGTGGGTCAATCACTTCGACTGAAATGCCATCCTTGGCGAGCGCGTCTGCGGCCTCCATTGTCGGCCGTATGGCGCCGGCAATAGCGATAAGCGTTACGTCTTTTCCCTCGCGCTTCACGTCCGCTTTGCCAATCGGGATCAGGCGCTCTGGATCTGTCGACACATCGCCTTTGAGCGGCCATAGGCGTGTGTCCTCGAAAACGAGGACAGGATCACCGTCGCGAATGGCCGATTTCATAAGCCCCTTGATGTCGGCGGGACTGGTCGGGCAGATGATCTTGAGGCCGGGCACATTCATAAAGAACGAATAAGGCCGGTCGGCATGCTGCGCCGCCTTAGACCCCATCGCGTACATACAGGAACGAATCACGATCGGAACGTCGATCTGGCCTCCAGTCATATAGCGCAATTTTGAGGCCTGGTTAATGATCTGATCCGAGGCCAGATAGACGAAGCTCGCAATTGTGAGGTCTACGATCGGGCGCAATCCATTGATGGCGGCGCCGATTCCGACGCCGGTGAAACTGTTTTCGGAAATCGGCATGTGCCAAATTCGGTTCTTCCCGAATCGCTCAACAAGTTTGTCGCCACCATATACCGAAATGTCCTCTCCCATGAGGATGACGCGCTCATCACGCTCCATTTCCTCTATCTGTGCCTGCATGATGGCCTCAAGATAAGTCAGCCTAACATGGGGGCCGGGCGCTGCGGCTAGTTTCTGGGCATGAGTTTGCATGTCGATCAATTCCTCTCCAGCCCATCCACGAAGCTGTGGCTGCCTGTAAGGGGCGATTTGAACATGTAGTCCGGCAAAGTTTCTGGCCGGGGCATGGGACTGACCATAGCAAATTCTACGGCCTGCTTGACCGCGCCTGCGACTTCTTCTTCAATCGCCGCCAAGCTATCTTCATCGTAGCCGGCGTCGAGCAAAACAGCGCGATAGAGCACAATCGGATCTCGGCCGCGCTTGTAAGTCTGGACTTCCTCAATCGACCGGTAGGGCGGCCCCGAAATCACCATCCCGAAATTGTGCTCATCGAATCGGTAGGTGTTAGCTACTATAAGAGTGGGCCCTTCGCCCGCACGCGCTCGAGCGACAGCCTGCGCCGCAGCTTCATAAACGACGCTCACGTCCTGCCCATCGACCTCTATCCCGGGCATGCCGTATCCTGCCGCCCGCAACGCGATGTCTGGTTGCCCGTGGCTTTGTGCCACCGAAGTGGAGATTGCATAGCCGTTGTTTTCGCAAAGATAGATGACCGGAAGTTTCCAAAGGGAAGCCATGTTGAGACTCTCGTGGAAGGTGCCCTGGTTGACCGCACCATCGCCAAAGAAGCAAAGGGTAACCTGATCGAGGCCCCGCTGTTTCGCGCCGAACGCACATCCCGTAGCAAGGGGAATGCCCCCTCCGACGATGGCCGACTCGCTGATGATACCGACCGACTTGTCTGCGAGGTGCATCGAGCCCCCACGCCCCTTGCAAATGCCACTCTCTTTTCCAAACAGCTCAGCCATGAGCGCGTCCAGATGTGCACCCTTCCCGATAGGATGGCCGTGCGAACGATGTGTTCCGGTCATGGCGTCATCGCTCCGCAGGGCGAGACACGCCCCTACAATAGCCGCTTCCTGGCCCACGCTCGCGTGGAAAGAACCAGGGATTTTGCCAGCTCTGGTCTGGCGCATACCCTCTTCTTCGAAACGACGGATGCGGAGCATTCGCCGATAAGCTTCCAATCTCTGATCGCCGCTCAACCGCATGATTCCAACGTTCCTCCAAAATCCAAAATGTGCAGCTTACCAAGGCGGGAGACCGCAGCGGGCTCCATTGTTCAACTTGATGATGCCAACTCGATCAACGTAGCAACAAATTGGGCCCCCTTTTCAGGAATTGCTGCCTATGGATGCAGAAAACCGGCTTTGCTCTGCCTGGGCGCGCACATTTCCCGCGTTCGGTGGCGCCCGCCCATTTCTTCGTGGACCAGATAGCAAGAGGGGTGGTGTTTGCCATCGGCTCATATCGAGTTAGCTTGTCCTGGCCGAACTCGAGAACCAGCACTTTGCGGACCGCATCAAGGGCCACGGTTCGCGGCCCAAAACCAGACCGCCGCCGGGCGCTTCGTCCGTCATTGCAGTTTGCGGGCTTCCGGCTGGCGTGATTCCCCGCTTCAAGCAATGGGCTATATTTCACCTGTATCACTTGTTTCGATCCCACCGGCAAATTGCAGCAATTGCGCAGACGCATCGCGAAAACGCGGATTTCCTGCTTTGTTGACGATTGAATTGCGCGAAGTGGCCCAAGTAAGCTGCTACTTTGATGAAGTGGGCACTGGTCGCTCCGGTATCGAGGATGGCTGGGCAGAACGTCTAGGGTGTCGCGTTCTGAAACCCGCACCGCAGGGGGGAAGCGCCGCTTCATAGTATTGCAAATGGATATGAACGTCGTTCGACACTGTGTTCGAGTAGAGCGGCAAAGCAAAAAACAGAAGGAGGATTTAAATGGCCTTGACAGAGTTCCCCTCTCTAGGAGTTCTGACGTTCGAAGGAGGGCCTGCCGGCGGCCACACGCCGTGGCCGTCCGGCACGCTGCTGAACCCGGCTACATTTGAATTTCCAATGATCTGGGAAACTGTGTCAGGATCTCGGCCGGAAGCTGTTATCCGCGGCGATCGAGCCCTTGAGTCGCCTTGCATCGAAGCTGCTAGGCGGTTAGTGGAACGAGGCGCAAAGGCGATTACCGCAGACTGCGGCTTCTTTATACGGCATCAGGAGGCGGTAGCTGCGGCAGTGAATGTCCCCGTGGCGATGTCTAGCCTGCTGCTAGTTCCAACGCTGCTCCGTCAGCTGCCGCCGGCCGCCAAGCTTGCTATCGTTACTGCCGATTCGACTCATTGCGACATAAATCTGCTCGGGATCAACGAACCGGCCGACCGGGAGAGGGTGGTAATAGGCGGGGGCTTCTCAAGCAGCACGTTGCACAGAATGGAGGTGATGCTTGCGTCTCATCCAACCAAAACTGACATAGCTGCTTGTGTTGCTGATATGGAAACTGATTTATCTGCCTGTATAACGCGACTCCGCGACTCGCATCCCGATGTTGCGGCAGTCTTGTTCGAATGTACTGCGTTTCCGATGGTTACACCGGCTATCCGTCGTAAAACAAAGTTGCCCATCTACGACATTACAACCCTTTGCCGGTTGACCTTCGGCTCCGTTGTCTAGTCATAGTATGTCAAAGAGTTTTGTTAACAATAGATTGCCAAAATAGAGATTCACGCTTCAAACGGCGGGGCGATAGATCTCCAAGACGGAATCGGGACGAGTGAAATCGCGTTTGCGGCTTATCTCCAGGCATTTGCCTCGCCCTTGGCGCACGCCGACCGGCTGAACCGCTGGAGACCTGGTGCACGGGGCCACTCTTGCCGGGCGAGCGCAGGCGGCCCATCAGTCTTTTTATCACTTCGTGGCGAAAGCGGATGGGTCGGACGGTGATGACGTTGACAAAGACCCGCTCTTGTTCTGACGCTTGAGGAGGGCCTGCGGTCGGCCACACCTAGCTCGCGGCTCCCGGCGCGCAACCAGCGCATCTACGATCGCGATTACTCGCCTAGTGCGACGGGCCTGCGTTAGGTCGTCCCTTTTAATCCTAAAACTCACTCGCCGCCGCAGTACAAGAGTCATCTGAAAGCAAAGCGCCATGTTAGCCTCTTCGTTGTTCACCAAGCTCGATCAGGTCGGACTTGTAGTCCATAAACTGGAGCCGTGGCTGGAGCTATACATTGCAATGGGCATCGGGCCTTGGTGGGTCAAGACCTATGCTGCCCCAGAGCTTAGAGTCCGTTTGGGAATTGGTTCAATGGCTGATTCTGCGCATCAAGAGACTGCCCATGGCGGCGTGGATCATGGTTTCGGAGACGTCGATGCGTCGTTCGTAGTCGCGCACCAGGCGGCGTCAGCGTGTGAGCCAGCCGAAGGTTCGCTCGACCACTCAACGCCTGGGCAGCACCTTGAAGTCGGGCTTGGTGCCGATGCGGCACTTCGACTACGAAGTCGAGGAGGGCGGCCTTGTCCAGCAATTCCCTGCGATCGTAGCCGCCGTCGGCGAAGAGATGCTTGATCCATGGCCAGCGCTTGCGGATGGCCTCGAAGATCATCTGCGCGCCGGCGCTGTCGGAGATGTCAGCCGGCGTGAGATCGACCATCAGCAGCCGCCCATCGGTGTCGACCGCGATTTGGCGCTTGCGCCCGACCGTCGTTTTGGCCGCATCATAGCCGCGCTCCGCCCCCAGCGCCGATGGCTTTGCGAGCGAATTGCCAACGCGCTCGAGCGCCGGTGCGGCGAATAGCGACCTAAGAGTCCTCTCTGTTTTGAATTCAGGGATGAGCGTTTCTACGGATGAGATTGCCGCCCATAGCGACAGGGATCATGGCGTGAGAGACGTCGATGCGCTTCTCGTAGTCGCGCACGAGGCGGCGCCATCTTGTCATCCAACCGAAGGTGCGCTCGACAACCCAGCGGCGGGGCAAGACTTCGAAACCCTTCTGGTCGTCGGATCTGCGGATGATCTCTATCACGAAGTCCAGATATGCGGCCTTGTCCATGAGCTTCAGCCGATCGTAGGCGCCATCGGCGAACAGATGCTTCACCCAGGGCCAGCGCTTGCGGATCCTGTCCAAGATCGCCTGAGCGCCGGCGCTGTCGGAGATATCGGCCGGCGTCAGGTGGACCATCAACAGGCGCCCATCCGTATCGACCGCGATATGGCGCTTGCGTCCGACGATCTTTTTTCCGGCGTCGTAACCCCTTGTTCCAGCTTGCGGAGCCTTGACCGACTGGCTGTCGATCACCGCCGCCGTAGGGCTCGCCTCGCACCCGGCCCGCTCACGATCAAGCATCAGAGCCACGTCGTGGATGGTCCGGAACAGAAACCGCCGCGCCAGCTCGCGAAATCATCCATAGACCGTCTGCCAGGGCCCGAAATGAATCGGCAGCATCCGCCAGCCGCACCCCGAACGAACCAGGTAGCGCACGGCATTGATCACCTCGCGAAAATCAACCTCGCGCGGACGCCCACGCCGCCCAGGCTTGGGCATTAGCGGCGCGAACTGCTCCCACTCCTCGTCCGTCAAATCAGACGGGTAGCGCTTGGTCTTCTTGGCGATCTGGGCCATCCGACCACGGCTCTGTTCTGTCCACATCCAAAGCTTGAATCATAACTCAGCCTCAGACGGACCCCCAGCACGCCGATTTTCAAAACAGCCTCTTAGGGACATGCGAGTGCGTGGTAAGCCCGCCGAGTACTCGATGCGGCTGGCTCTATACAACGTCGGTAATACGCAGTGGGAACTCATAGAGCCGCTGAGTGGGCCGTCAATCTATGATGAACATTTGGAGCAACATGGGGAAGGTTGTCACCATGTGCACGTCTCGTTAGTGGTTCTTACGAGAGCTTAGTTGCGGAGATGGAGAAACGGAACTCGCCTCTAATCATGGAAGGTAATTTCCGTGGCTCACGATTCAGCTATTTCGATACCATCGACACTTTGGGATTTATGCAGAGGTGACATGTGCGCCGCCGGGCTTTGTGCGACCCGCGCCGGACTCTATTTATCCGGCCGATGCCAACAGGACTACAACTGGACTTTAGACAGCACGCTTCAAGCGCGCCGACCACAGCACCGTCTGACCGCTTCGCTACGAAGTGATGCAAAGACTGATGGGCCGCCTGAGTGGCATGATCATCTCAGGCTTCATGGCAGACTGAAGTCACGGCGCGGCCGGCCGGCCAGATCGTCAGCAGGAGTTGACGGGGCCTCGCAGCTGCAGAGCGCAGTCGACGTGCCGGCACATCAGGAAAAGGCATTGACCAAGGCCAGGCGCCGGATCAGCGAATTGGAGCAGAAGGTCGGGCACAGCAGCTCGATCTCTGATTTTTTTCGAGACGCCGTGCGGCACTTCGAGGAAGATCATCGTCAGAGCAGCGTCTTGGCGAAACGCGATTCTTCAAAGTCATCGAAAGATGGCAACCGCCCCGTGGGTCGGTCAGAATCCCCCGAGTATGGTCACTTGAAACGGATCTGTTGCAACCTTTTGATTACCAGCGCTGTGGCAAGGAGCCTTCGGCCTACAATTTGAGCCTGCGTGATCTTGAGCAGATGATGGCCGAGCGCGGCATCAGGGTCGATCACACGACCATCCACCGCTGGACCGTTCGTTTCTCGCCCTTGTTGCTCGAGCGCTTCAACCGGCGCAAGCGTAGCGTGACCGGCAAATGGCATGTCGACGAGACCTACATCAAGGTCCGCGGCCAGTGGATGTATTTCTATCGCGCCAAGACAATGTCGGTGACACAGTCGAGTTTTGGTTCAGCGAGCAGCGACCTGCCGGCGGCCAAACGCTTCTTCAGAAAGGCGCTGGAGGGTCATGGCCGACCGGATCGCGTCGTCATCGACGGGAGCCAGACCAACCACGAGGCGATCGTTTCCTGCGACACCACAAATCGCTTGCGGGATCGCGCCCGGCGCCGGCTGAAGCCGATCGCATCCGCCGGAGCCAGTATTTAAACAATCGGATCGAGCAGGACCATCGGCGCATCAAGCGCCGAGTCCGGCCGATGCTCGGCTTCAAATCAACGGCCACCGCCTCCACCATCCTTTCCGGCATCGAAATGATTCACATGATGCGCAAGCGACAGGCGAGGTACGCCTTCAATCCGAATCCGTCCCTGGCCGAGCAGTTCGAAATCCTCGCCGCCTGATTGACCTCGCATCAGGCCTCTCTGCGCCCCTATTCACCCGTTGCAACAAAACCCCTGATCGTGCCTTCCATCTGCATGTCCACGGCCTCTGGGAAGCTCATCAGGTGTGTTCCTCCGACAAAGACCTCGAGTCGATCGTCGAACAGCCGGACGCGAAGCCGATGTCCGATCAGGCGGGAGGGAACGGTGTAGAAGACCTTGCGCAAGGTGAAGCCGCCGGTCCGCGACACGGTCACGACCACCTCCTCGAAGTCGCTGGTCCGCCGGTCGGAGAGTTCCTGCAGATGAGGGCGCTCGGCATCAATGCGCTTGCCATGATTGGCGTTGTGCCGGCTGACGATCTCGTCGATGAAGGCGCGGTACGCGTCGAGATCGTCGAAGTCCCTGCTGCCGCGCATCAGAAGAGCGTCACGGATGGCGCTCTTGAGATGGCCGTGGGCGCTTTCGATCGCTCCGTTCTCGTGGGCGACGCCCTTGTTGTTGCGGGTTGGCGTCATGCGATAATGGGCGCAGAGTTCCTCGTAGCGATGCGTGAGATCCTCCTTCGCATCGGCGCTGAGATTGCGGAAAGCCGCCGACAGGCTGTCGCTGCGGTGATAGAACGGCGCTCCCCCAAGTGACCAGAGCGCGTTCTGCAGTCCTTCGGCCAGGGCCACGAAGCTCTCGCCCCCGAGAATGACGTGGCTGTGTTCGAAGCCCGACCAGGCGAGCCGGAAGTGGTAGAGCAGATGATCGAGCGGCTGGCCAGCGATCGACACGCCCAGACTGCTCATGTCGGTAAAATCCGACAGCCCGAGCCGGCCGGGTTCGTGAAGCTGACGGAAGATAACCTCCTGCTCTTCGCCGTGGATGGCGCGCCATGACCGAATGCGCCGCTCCAGGGTCCGGCGAATGCCTCGCTCAGTTCCGGGTGCCGCCGCAGCATCTCTTCGTAGATGGCGACTGCACGGATGCCTGGCGCCGCCTTCAAAAGGGGAACGACTTCAGCATCGAAGATGTGCTCGAGAGGGTCAGGCCGTCGCCGGCCTCGAGCGCTTTGCTTTTGCGATGGCAGGTCCGGATTCTTCTTGATGCGATAGGCCGTCGCTCTGCTGATCGACGCCTTGGCCGCGGCAACCTCGGTCGTGTGTTCCTGTCGTAACTTCATAAAGAGCCTCATCTGATGGTCGGTTACATGACGGCCTGGCACAAAGGTGATTCTCCATTCTTCAGAAAATCGCCACGGTACTTCAGCCAACCGCGCTCAACAGACGTCGGCAGTGACTCGGCGGGGGTGGTGTCACTCCGTTCGGGCTACGCCCTCACTGCGTCACACCACCCCCGCCGAGTCTCATCTTGATTGGGTTCTTCCGCATATTTGGTGCAGGTTGCGGGATTCACGGACGGTGCGAATAAGTTCATAGAGTCGGAATCGCAGTCGTCGCCGTGATTTGCCCGTGCTCTATGCCTTCCGCTCGCTGATTTCACCCGAGCTTTCGATTGTCCAAATTCTCCCTCAGGCCGACAGGGTGGTGCTCGTCGCTCGGCCGAAGGCGATGGACTCGTGCTGTTCATGTTGCGGCCGCCGAACCCGCCGCGTCCACAGTCACTACATGCGCCGGTTGACCGATCCGCCGTGGCAAGGGCGGGTTGTCGAAATCCGGCTCCACACACGACGGTTTCGATGCGCGAATTCACAATGCCCGCGCCGGATCTTCACCGAGAGGCTTCCTGAGACGGTTCAACCGAAAGCCCGGCGCACGTTCGGCTCGGCGAAGGCCAGATGGCGATCGGGTTTGCGGTGGGTGGCGAGCCGGGCTCGCGCCTTTCGGACAGGCTCGTATGCCGGTGAGCGGCGACACGCTGTTGCGGATGATCCGCGCGGCCGGGTTCGAGCCGCCGGAAGCGCCGCGGGTGGTGGCATCGACGACTGGGCATGGCGCAAAGGACAGCGCTAGGGAACGATCATCGGCGATCTGGAGCGCAACCGCGTGCTGGATCTATTGCCGGATCGAAATGCCGACACGGTCGCATCATGGCTGCAACGCAATCCTGGCACCGAGGTCATCGCGCGCGATCGTTCCGGCGTTTATGCCGAGGGCGCCCGTCGCGGTGCTCCCGATGCAACGCAGGTCGCCGATCGCTGGCATCTTCTCAAGAACCTGGGCGAAGCGTTGCGTCTGGCCGTCGGCCGCCATCGCAAGGCGGTCAGCGCCGCCGGAAAGGCCATGACATCCGAGATGGCCGGAACCGACGACGCCAAGCCATCCCCGAAACTTGATTGCCTGCGCCGGGCGAGGCGCAACCAGCGCAGTGAGCTCTACGCTGAAATCCTTCAGTTGCGGGAGGCCGGTCTGTCGCCTCGACAGATCGCGCCCGGGATTGGCATGAACGTGAGAACTGTCGAACGCTGGCTTGCAGCGGGCGGTGAGCCCGAGCACCGGCGGCCGCCCTCGCGCTCCGTTCTAATGGATCCTTTTCGAGACTATCTCGAAAAGCGCTGGGAGGAAGGCCAGCGCAACGGGTTGCAGCTGTGGACCGAAATCAAGCATCGCAGCTTTGAAGGCAGCAGGGCGACCGTCTACAGGTGGACCGCCGCCCGCAAGGAGCGGTCATCGACCGCTCCACCAAATTCGCGGTGGCGGCCGCCATCGCGCCGGAATTGTGCATGGCTCCTGAGCGAAGACCCGCAATCTCTCGATGAGCAGACCAAGCGGTTCCTTCACCATCTCCATGAAAATGCGCCGGAGCTTTCGATCGCGGGCAAACTCGCCCGCCGGTTTGCTGCAGTGATACGCGGCGACGATGATGCCGGCCTCGAGCAATGGATCGCCGATGCCACGGGCAGTGAGTTGGCCTCCCTTGCAGCAGGCATCGGCCGTGACATTGAGGCTGTCCGGGCGGCAATCACCCAGCCCTAGAGCACGAGCCCGGTCGAAGGCCAGATCAACCGCCTCAAGACGATCAAGCGCCAGATGTACGGGCGCGCCGCCTATCCACTCCTTCGGAGCCGACTGGTGGCAGCCGCTTGACCCAACCGGACAACGGGACACTCGAAAAAGTAGTCCCTGCACCAAATATGCGGAAGAACCCTTGATCGACGCTGAATCTCATCCTGATCGCCGCGCCGAACGCAAGTCGCTGGCATACAGCGAAACGCAGGCGATTAACGCTGCTTTTCTGCGCTCCGGCCCTGCTATTTCGCGCAGACGAGCAAAATACGATGTATATTCTTCGCGGAGCGGAGGTAATTTACACCGCAATTCGGCCTTTACACCGCAATTCGGCCCCAGTTTCCCCAACGAGAAAGAGTCCGCAATGAAAATCCTTTGCTTGTGGCATGCAACCGACGATGAACTCAGCGTCATCAAACACGCGCTACCGAGCGATACAGATGTTGTGGCGCCAAAAGGTGAATACTTCTCACGCTTTGAAGCCAGCTACGAAGACCTGGCGGCCGACGCCGTCGATGCCGATGCCTTCATCGGTTGGGGTATTCCAGCCGGGATCCTGGAGATCGCGGAGCGACTCAAGGTTTACGCGCACATGGGTTCCGGCGTCGACGACCTAAATCTTCCGTTGATCAAACAGCGCGGGGTGCGCCTTGCGAACAGCCGTGGAGCAAACGCAATTGCGCTCGCGGAGCACGCGATGATGTTCATCCTCTCTCTCGCGAAGAAGACCGTGCCCCGGCACGAGGTGACATCACAGCAGGGCCGTGGTTCGTTCTTCCCCCTCTGGGAGCCGGACACGCGAGCCTCGATGCTCAACGGCCGGACACTTGGGGTAATCGGCGTTGGCAAGATCGGCAGCCTCATCGCCAAATACGCTAAAGGCTTTGATATGCACGTGCTCGGCGTTCGCCGAAACAAGACCCGGGCGGTCGAGCACGTGGACTCGATGCATAGCCTTGATGAGCTACATCACGTGCTTCCGCAATGTGACTATGTAGTTCTCACGGTTCCTGCTACGAGGGAAACGGTCGGACTCTTTGGTGAGTCCGCCCTGGCTGCCATGAAGCCCTCGGCCTTTTTGATTAACGTGGCGCGAATGGACTTGGTCCGAGAGAAGCCTCTATATGACGCCCTAACGTCCGGTCGTCTGCGCGGCTACGCGGCAGATATTTGGTGGCGCTATGACATGGGTCAGTCCCAACCCGTGAGCTTCGGCTCGCGCTTAGCGGTGCACCAGCTTCCGAATGTGCTCTGCTCGGATAACGATGCACATAATGCGGACGACGTACTCGAGACCAGCATTCAGTTTGGCACTCGAATTCTCGTTGAGTTCGCGGAAGGAAAGCCGCTTACCACCGAAGTCGACTTACACCTGGGCTACGGCCCGGATGTTCAATAGCGCGCACGCTCGTCTATGAGCCAAGGTCATCGCGGCGATGAGGACGCCCGGTGCGCTCACATAGCGTAGAACGGTGCGGAGCGGCAATCAAGGGTTCTTCCGCATATTTGGTGCAGGTTGCGGGATTCACGGACTGTGCGAATAAGTTCATAGTCGTCCGTGAAGAACTCGGAACGCTTTGATTGAACTAAACCGCTGCTGCGGTAGCTGATGCGCGGCTCTGGCCTGAGGAGGCCCCTGTCTGAGAAGATTTGGTGTCGAGCCAACCTTCCAGACAGGAGAACCCCAGATGGCCCAGATAAGCCCTCTACGTCAGCGGATGATTGAAGATCTGGCGATCCGCAATTTGTCACCGGAGACCCAGCGATCTTACGTGCATCACGTGGCGAAGTTCAGTCGATTTTTTGGACGATCACCCGATCAACTGGGATACGAAGAGGTGCGCGCCTATCAGGCCCACTTGGTGGGCCAAGGGTCTCGTGGGGCGCGTTGAACCAGACCGTTTGCGCCTTGCGTTTCTTCTACGGCGTGACGCTGGGTCGCTCTGATCTGCCTGAGCGGATCGCTTACGCCCGGACGCCGCGCAAGTTGCCGGTCGTGCTGAGCGCAGGCTACGTACGAGCCAGAATGGGCGAGCCGAGCTGCCGCCGCCAGCTCGGCTGAAACGTCTTGATGGGTCGTGTCCCATCAGGTTCTCTAATCGCTTCTGTCAATGAGCTCCTCTCTCTTCGCTGATGCAGCGCTTGCCGGGCTCAAGGTTCTCTCCGTGGTCGATCGCAAGGATCGCCGCATGTTTGCGTCGGAACGGGTGGGTCGAAGTGGTGTTCGCGGTTCCATCGGACCGCGTGGAAGGGAGCGACCTCATCCGCGCAGGCGTCCCGGCAAGGACGCATCTTTGGAAGGCTCAGGTATTGGGGTCTTGGATCATGCTCCACGACGATGCGGCGGAATGGTTCGTTCGTCTTCCACATGGCGTGAAGAATGACAGCGAGCTTGCGTGCCACGGCGACCTTTGCCTTCTTGAATCCAGCTCCCTTGGCAATCCTGATGCCCCAGGCCTCAACGAGGAGATACCGGTTTGCCGGGCTAGGATGACGTTGGCAGCTTCATAGAGATGGGTTCGGGTTAGTTTATTGCCGCGTTTCGAGATGCGGCCATTTCGACTGACCTCGCCGGATTCGGCGTGAAGGCGAGGTATGCGCCGGCGCTGGAGGAGCGGCGGAAGCGGGAAGCATCGTCATGGGTGGCAGCGACCGAGAGTGCGATCACCGCTCCGACGCCGGGAGCCGTCATGAACAGGCGGGCCATGGCGTTCTGCTTGGCGGCCGCGCGGACATGCGCGTCGAGAGCCTTGATCCGCTCGATGATGGAATGGCGGGCCCCGATCAGAGCCTCGACGATCCGCCCGATTTCGGGCGCGGCCGTGAGCTCGCCGGATAATCTCCTCTGCGCGGCGGACAAAGCCACCTACCTTCTTTCCGAACGTGACGCCGAAGGTCTTGAGGAGTCCTCGGATCTCGTCCTCGATCTTGCCGCGGATGCCCACCAGGACGTTGCGCGCCGATAGCAACGCCCGCACGATATAGGCGCCGTGGCTCTTGATGTGGACTTCCTTGAACCATCCTGTCCGCACGTTTTGTGCCAGACCGGCCGCGTCGTGCCGGTCCGTCTTGTTCGGCATTATCGAGAAGGCGGCGCTCGCATGACGGGTATCCAGACAAACGGCAAGCTGCGCGTGACCAACTCGTTCCACAGCCACACGGCCAGCGGACCGGTTTCCATCCCGATCCTTGCAACCTTTCCCGCCTTCCCGGCCAGCCAGTCTGCGATCGCGTCTGGATCGGAGGAACCTTCCCCTCCGCGATCTTCTTCCCGTTCTCGTCGACCACGCAGATGGCCGTCTGTTCCATCGACATCCAGGGCGGCATACTTCGTCACGGCAGTTCTCCTTCCTCGGGATACGGCGCTGACTGATTCATCGACATGGTCAGGTCGGGGAACTGCCGCTCGGAATGCGAGAGGCGCCACCCGCGATTACGCTAAGTACATGCTATGGGGCGAGCGGCGAGGTATGGCATCCTTCGGCGCTGTTGGATCCACCATCAGAAGGAGGCACCCGATGTCGCCGTCTTTTGACGCGAGCCGGTCCCTTACCGCTCTTGAACAGGATAACACGATCATCGCCGTCATCGAAATGAGCAAGGCGAAATGGCTGATTGCCGCGCTCGTACCCGGCCTCGAGCGCCAGCCCCTCAAGAAGATCGATGCCGACGCACCATCACTGTTGAAGCTGCTGCAGCGCTGGCGCGACGAAGCCGGCCAGGCCGGGCACATGATCAAGCGGATCGCCGTCGCCTATGAGGCGGCCGGCGACGGCTTCTGGCTGGCGCGCTGGCTGTGGGCGCGCGACATCGAGGCCTATGCCATCCACCCCGCCAGCGTTGCGGTGTCGCGTGAGCACCGGCGCGCCAAGACCGATCGTCTCGACACCGAGCTTTTGATGCGCG